>CAZMXD010000202.1:0-3977 GCA_964570185.1 uncultured Nitrospina sp.
TTAAGACCGTTTCCAGAAAAAACTCCCCAAGCACACCGCGTTGTTTCGGATTCATAAGGATATTCTGGATGGTTTTGAGTTGATTGGTTACGTCGATGACTTGTTTGTTGGTCTCATTGACCTTGGTAAGTTGCTGAGTGATATCCTTGATGAGCTTGTTGGATTCGCCGATTTGACTTCTCATCGATTCATTCGATTCGCCCAGTTTCTTATCCAAGGTTTCAACGATTTTGCTCAACTGTTCTTGGATTAAGAGGGTACTGGGGTCTCCCGCTCTTGCATTGTTTTTTTTAAGCAGTATCCATATCAAAATAACCGCTGCAACTAATAATCCTATGAATAATTCAATTGAAATACCCGTCATCTTTAGTTATTCCGTTTTCAAAATTTTAATAAAATTCATCGCATCATCCTTTTCTGTAAAATTCTTAAGAGGAACAATAAATCTCCAATTGAGAAGAAGAGTTGTTTAGCCGATTGGTAGTTATGCGGGAAGTTAAAAAGAATAGGTGGGTGAGCGACAAAATAAAGGGGGAAAAAAGGTTTAGAAAAATTCGGTTATTGCCAATATTTGCTCTTGAGACATTAACCGGCATATCAAAAAATATCTCCCTTTTTCTGATCCCGTATCTTGATCGATTTTTTATAATCTCTACTTTTGGGTAGTATTTATATCATTTCTGTAGCAATATATGGCTAAAAATATCAGAATGTCATTAATATTAAGAATAAAACTTACTATTTAGTGGCTTTGGGGCAAGTAAATAAGATAAGCACGAGTATTTTTTAATAATTGTCCAAATTGCGGAGATCGGATGCGGAGATCGGATGTTGGATTCTATTCCGAAGCCGTTTTGGAGAAAGATCGAACGGGCTGAGTAGCCATGGTTGATTTCTTAACATTAATTGAAAATACGCCAACCTGGGTTTTTTTAACCGCCGGATTAGCATTCATATTAACTGATTTATTCATAATAAATACATCCTACTTTTTAGTAATCGGGTTATCAATCATGATGGTAGGTGGATTGAGTTTCTTAAAGTATTCCGGCCTATTTCAGTTAGCATCATTCCCGATATTTTTAATATTAAATTTGCTTCTTATTAGAAAATTTTTTATCGACTTTTCTTCTAATAATGAGCTGGGAACTGACGGGGTTATTGGTGGCACGGGAACAATTATATACGTTGATGAATCTAACGATTGCCGAGGAAGGGCTGCTATTACGGGATTTGGGGAATGGGAAGTTAAAAATATGGACAATAAAAAATTAAATATTAACGCCGAAATAAAAGTTGTAAAGCGAGAAGGTCTTACCCTGTTAGTAATTTAATCATCATTTATTAAATTCTTTATAAAGGGGGGTATTATGTCAGGTATGAGTATTAGTGGCACCACGACATTTTGGTTGGTATTTGCTTTTTTTATAATGATTTGGGTTTTGCTTGGTATTAAAAATGTCCAGGAAGGTTATGTTAGGTTGGTCGAAAGATTTGGAAAATACCATAAAACACTGCGGCCAGGGATTAACTTTATTCTGCCTGGCATTGATACTGTCAAAACTGATTTCGATTTATATACATATCATGAAGATAAACAAACTAAAAATATAGAAAAGGTTAGTGTTTCGCACAAGCCATCAAAAGGGGATATTAATGTGCAAGAACAAATGATGGACCCCGCACCCTTTGATACTATTGCAAAAGATAATGCAGTAGTACATCCGGATGTAATTACCTATTTTAGTATTATCGATGCGCACAAGGCTGTTTATAACGTCAATAACCTTGGTGACTCTCTTTTTAAATTAATCGAAACAACAATAAGACAGGAGATAGGGACACAATCTTCAGACTCTTTAGTAACAGCCAGGCAACAAATTGGTCGGAATGTAAAAGCGGCTATGGACGAGGCCACCGAAGGATGGGGAACTCGAGTAACCCGGGTTGAAATTCAAGAAATTAAATTTGATCAAGCGTTACAAGATAAGTTGGTAAAGCAAAGAAAAGCAGAGCTTGAGAAACGCGGAGAGGTGGTAGAAGCCCAGCAAGAAAAAGAGGTCAGAATTTTAAAAGCTGAGGGAATTAAACAAGCCGAAATTTTACAAGCTGAAGGCAAAAAGCAGGCTCAAATTTTGGAAGCCGAAGGAGTATTTGAGGCTAAAAGACTGGAAGCTGAAGCTAATTTTCTTTTAGAGTCAAAACAAAAAGAAGGAGAAGCGAAAGGTATGCAAGCAATATCAGATTCACTAAAAGACCAACCAGAGGCTTTAATTATTTTAGATGCGCTAAAGGCACAAGGAAAAGTGGCCCAATCTATTGGAAGCTCTAACAATGCCTTGATTATTCCTTCTGAAACTGCCGGGTTATTTGGAGTGATAGGATCAATAAAGGAAACAATAGGCTTATTAAATAATGGTTTGATCGAAACTAACAAAAACGGGAAAAAAGAGAATACTAAACCTAAACCACAAGGAGATGAAAAAAAATTAAACAATAAATAAAATTTTATAGGGTTTAAAACTAAAAACATAAAAACTGAAACAAAAAGGGACGACTACCATTTCACCAATACTATTGCAGTGTTGCCCTGTAGCTCGGGAACTTGCTCGCGTCCTTCTATTGCGGCCTGTTCTTTTACCTTGACCTGAACATAATTTCCCAGTTCGCCTACGGTGAGCTTTTTGTCTTGATTACTATCCGCATCGCCTCTCAGCCCTTTTAAAACATAATAGGTAAACAGGCCGTGTTTTTTTTCCTTTAATGCTCCGCTGAATTGGCCTTCGGATGCGGCTGATAAAACCGTTACATTATTCGGCAGGCTTTTCTCACTTGGGACAACTACGATTCCCCTGGAGTCAGCCAGAAGCATTCTCCTTTCACGGTTTTCACCGGTAAAGCACGCATCGAGAAATACGGTAACAGATTTGGTATTGAGATTACCGAGCGATGCGTAAAGAACACTCAAGCGGAAACCAATCGAGTAGCCCGGGTCGACATCAAACGGAAGCAAGCCGACCTGCCGGGTTTTTAGATCGGGGATCCCGTGACCAGAAAAGTAGATAACAACTTCTGATTTTCCCGGATTAATATTACGGGCGAGCCATCCATTGGGGGATAGAAGCTTGTTAAACTCCGCCAGAGTTGCTTGACGGTTCGTAATGATCTTTATCTTTGCCTTGCTAAACCCCATTGTATCAGCGAGATATTCCCTGAAGACCTCCGCATCGTTGTAAGCGTATGTAGCTTCGGAGACGTATTGATAGTTCTCGACACCAATAACAATCGCAATACCGTCAGGATTATTTTTATTTATCTTGGGTGCTCTGTCGACATTTGCCAGTGGTTCCCCGGCAATAAAATCCTCCCGGATTATCGTAAGTGACTTCTTTGCAACATTCCCATTGATGTCTTCCGCCGAAACAACAATTTGATTTTTACCAACGCGCAGTTTTAGTTTAGCAACGAACGTCCCATCAGCTTTTATACTAGCCTTATTTCCGTTGACTAATAATATTAAAACACCTTCGTTATCGGTAACCTTGCCGCGCAGGTAAGTTTGGTATGCATCGGTTTTAATAATTCTGGTAGGATCGATCGAGCTAAACGAAATGGAAGGGGGAACGGTTTCAAGAGTATTTTTTTGTAAAAGCGAGGGAGCAAAATTCCTGATGAAAACAAATATCGCTATAACAATTGGCGTAAGAAGAAACCACCTGAACTTTGAATTGCCAGACATAGGTTTATCCAACCAAGATTATATTTATACTCCCTAAACCTGCTTGGTTATAGCCCCGCGTCTTTTTTAATAGCCTTGGCTTTATCTGTTTTTTCCCAGGTGAAAGATGGTTCTTTTCTGCCAAAATGACCATAGGCGGCGGATGGCAAGTAACGGGGTTTTAACAGATCCAGGGTTTTGACTATTCCCGCGGGCTTTAAATTAAAATGTGAGCGCACCAGGTTTTCCAGGATTCCCG
>CAZMXD010000203.1:0-3969 GCA_964570185.1 uncultured Nitrospina sp.
TTATCCGGATTTCTGAATACCCGTTAAATTTGTTAGTTAGGATTTGTTTCGCTATCTGTTGATAGATAATTATAGGTATTTTAAAGTTATTTTTTTGAGCGTTTGATTTGCTATTTGAGTAAAAGTTTAGAAATTTCATAATACTGTTTTAAAAGATGATTAGTTGGTCTATGCCAATTGGCTTGCAATTGTTTTAAGTTTATTTTAAAAATTGTTCAGGCCTGATTCCTTATTTCTTTGTTCTTTTTTTATTACAAATACCACCAATTTCCTTAAGTGTAAGACAAAAATATAAAACATAAAATATTTTACTTGCTTTTTAAGGATATACCTATTGGGGGCAGAAACAAGCTGGCAAGGAAGGTTATGCTCTCACCTGAAGATAAAAATAATCCGCAAATACGTGTTCTTTCTGAAGATTTGGCAAACCAGATAGCAGCAGGGGAGGTCGTGGAGCGACCGGCATCTGTTGTTAAGGAGTTGATTGAAAATTCTATCGATGCGCGGGCTAAGATTATTCGACTAGACATTGAGGGAGGGGGTAAAAAGAAAATTCGCGTTATGGATAATGGCATAGGGATGTTGCCAGAAGAGTGTAAGATTGCTTTTTCAAGGCATGCCACCAGTAAAATTTCTAAATTCGGTGATCTTGAAACTATTCGGTCTCTGGGCTTTCGCGGTGAGGCTTTGCCTAGTATTGCTTCTGTTGCAAAGGTACGCTGCGTTAGTGCTCGTAATGAAAACCAGGGGGGGAAATTAATCGTTTTAGAAGGCGGAACTCTTATTGAGGAAAAAGATTTTGCATGTCCGCAAGGGACAACTATTGAGGTAGACCAATTATTTTATGTAACCCCTGCGCGTAGTAAATTTTTGAAAGGAGACTCTACGGAATTTTCTCATATTACCCAGGTGGTCACCCAACATGCGTTGGCCTATCCAAGTATTCATTTTCAACTTACTCATAATGGCAGGGATGTTATTCAGACTCTGCCCACCGATCAGATTCATTATCGTATAGCAGAACTTTTTGGGGCCGACCTTGCCAAGTCTCTTGTGCAGGTCACATCCAATTCCGAAGATTATGAACTGCAAGGCTATGTTTCAAACCCAGTTTATAACCGCTCCAATCGCTCTGCACAATATTGCTTCATCAACGGTCGATTCGTACGTGATAAAGTAATACTTCACGCTACACAACAAGGATATAGTCACTTATTGCCAAAGGGTAAGCATCCCGCCCTATTTTTATTTTTGAATATGGAGCCCAGGTTATTGGATGTGAATGTTCATCCCTCTAAAGCAGAAGTGCGATTTGCTTTTCAGCAGGATGTGCATCAATTTGTATCACGCAGCATCCGCGATGCCCTTGAAAACAATTTGCAGACACCAGTGGAAGAAACCCAAACTGTCTATAATGATATCCCAATAAGTACAGGTTCTGAAAATCGTGTTTTTAGACAAGATATACCTTTTAGGGTGGGCAAAAAGTATGAAACTTGTTCGTTTGAGCAAGGAAAAATGTCCGAATTTTTAAGAGGAACGAACTATTCAGCTGGTATCGAACCGCAAGCGTCTTCTTCACTTCAACAGGTGATGGGATTCGGTAAACCACCCATTCCCGTTTCGAATCTTATTTATTCCGAATTTGAACCGCTGGGTCAATTGGATAGCTCATTTATTATTATGCAGGGTAAAAAGGGATTATTAGTTGTAGACCAACATGTGGCACATGAACGAATTTTATATGAAAGGTTCCGCGAAGCAGCAAAGGAGAAAAAAATCGAAGTGCAAAATCTTTTATTTCCAATTACGGTTGAAATTTCGCCTACAGAGACAGAAATACTGACTCCTCATCTGGAACGATTGCGGCAGTTGGGATTGGAACTGGAAACCTTTGGCAAGAACGAGTTTCTTTTGCGTTCTGTTCCAGCGATTCTAAAAAATATTGATAACGAAAAAATACTTCGAGATACCATTGAGCTTCTTCCAACAGGGGATAATGAAGATATTTTGCACGATAAATATCAAGACGTTTTGATAATGATGTCCTGTCGCAACGCCATTAAGGTGAACCATCCTTTAAATCTTGAACAGATCCGTAAACTGATTTCCGACTTAGAGGAAACGAGTATGCCTTTTACCTGCCCACATGGAAGACCCATATCCTTATTATTTGATATGGACGATATTCTTAAAAAATTTCTTCGCAAATAATTGGTCAGGCTTGTTAACCAACAAGTTTATTTAGTCCTTATAATAAAAAACCTTTCCTGCTTCTGGTTTAGTAAAAGCCAATCTGGTTAAATGAGCTCAAAAATCCGTTCAAAATGATAGATTAAATAATATTTCGTATTACGGGATTTAGCAAATAACTTTCTTAACTAGTTGGTTAGCCTCGGACAGTAATTTTATTAATAGACTTCGCCAAATTTCTGAGTTTGATAGCGGTTTTGGCTTTTTCCTCTTTGCGGGAGATTTTTTTAGGTTTGCGATAGCGAGCAGATTTATGGGTATTAGTAAAAACCCATTCTGCATTCAGCAAAAATTTTTCTTGGTTGGCGGGGCTCATTTTTCGAAAAAAACTAAGAAGTTTTTGCTCTTCCTTGTTGGTGCTGATGAGATGGTCGTTTAGCATACCTTTAAACATAAGGCGTCCTTCTTCAAAGCCACCTCCAATAACCTCTAAAGGAGTTTTTGAATTTGAGAAGTTTTTTTGATCAAGAACTTTTAAATCTTCAGGAATAACTTTTGTTGTCAACAGTTGGTCTAAAGATATATTGCCTAATCGTGCTACTTTTACCAGAACGGAAATAGGTGCGTCTCTTTCACCCGCCTCATAACGGACATAGGTTCTGAAACCTATTTCCAAGACTTCGGCTAAGGATATCTGCGTACATTTTAAATGTTTACGAATTACTCTTATATTATTTGAAAGGATGGTCATAATCTATGGGCGTAAGCCTATATATTAAGTTAAGCTAATTCAACCCCATTCTTCCTTAAATATTTATAAGCTTCATCAATCCAGAACCGTTCTTTTTCCAGTTTATATTCAGGAAGGTCTTTTGAGGAACCAACAATGCTTTTCATGTAGTCTATGGCCTCCTGCTTTTTACCATTTTTATCGAGTAACCGTGCGTAATAGTAATAAGCTTTGAAGAAATGAAACGAGTTGATAACTTCCCCATATGTGGCTAATGCTTTTTCGTCATTTTCTGCTAAACGATAGCATTCGGCTAGCCCAAAAATAGCATTTCCATAGTCGTATTTTTTATCTAGGGTAGTTAGTTTTTCTAAAACGCTAGCGGCTTCATCATAACGTTGCAAACCATGCAAACATTTGGCAAGGCCGTACCTAGCTTCTAGCATTTCAGGATCTCGCTGGATAGCTTCTTCGAAATTGGCGATAGCGGAATCAAAATTATTTTGTTCCACATAAGCTTGCCCTAATTTTTCATAGTGATAGGCTTTTTGGTATTTGGCTATTAACTCTTTTAATTGCAGCGTTTCATCTGTTTCTACTTCTTTTTTTTCGGATTTGCCAAAAGGAATAATGCTCCCACCCGTTGCTTTGCTCGTGGCTATACTTCCAGCTCGATTTTTGATTGCAAAGAAATAAGCCACTGCTCCAATAGGCGGAAGCAGAATTATAATAATTATCCATACAAAATGTTCACGTCTTTGAATACAGTCCATGCACATCCACAGCATAAATCCGAATGCCAGGTAATTAAATATTTCTCCCAACTTAACCTCTTTTAATTTTTAGGACCAATAACAAAAAAACAATATTGATCGATTAAAAACTAGTCACCCTCGACCACTTTGTTTGATGAATCGAGGAGTAATATTTTTGGTAGATATTTTTCTTTGTCAACATCCATATTACCATAAGCCGCAACGATGATGCGATCATTTATCTGTGCTAGGCGTGCAGCTGCCCCATTTATGGAAAATGTACCAGAACCC
>CAZMXD010000204.1:0-3967 GCA_964570185.1 uncultured Nitrospina sp.
TCGAATACAATATATTCTGGATATATTGAATTCCTCGGATAGTGTTACTTTTGAATCATTTTTCACGGCTTTAAATAGAAAACAGGAAATCATTGTAACTTTTTTAGCCATTCTTGAATTGATGCGACTGAAATTATTACGGGTTCAGCAGAGTCAACATTTTGAAACCATCCGTATTTACAAGGCAGCTGATCAAAAAACTCAGGATGCCATTCTCCAAGAATACCTAAATACCCTTGATTCCGAATTATCATGAAAACGGACTACCGCATCCAAGTTAACCGGACTAATTATTAAAGAGGAAATTTCTTTAATGTTTTCTGGGGTTTGTTTTATAAAAGACCGTATTTTTTGGGCTTTTCCAGTATGGTGAAAATTCAACTCAAGAATATTTATTCCAAGTATGGAGTTCATATCCCAGCCTAAGTAAGTTTTGTTTTCTATTGAAATACCATTCTAATCGCTTTAATTTTTTAACTACAAACATTCATTGCGTCTGAATTAATCTGCGTTATAATATAATGATAAATAACAAGTTAATGGTTTTTCGTCATGATGCTTCGACAAATAAAAGAAGATATCGATGTTGCTTTGGAGAAGGACCCAGCCGCAAGAAATGCGTTAGAGGTTTTTATTCTTTATCCGGGTGTGCATGCTCTTATAGCATATCGTTTTAACCATTGGCTTTGGGGACTTGGATTTAAGTTTATTGCTCGATCTTTATCTCAATTTGCCCGCTGGGTTACGGGGATTGAAATTCATCCGGCCGCCATAATTGGAAAGCGTTTTTTTATTGATCATGGCATGGGCGTCGTAATAGGTGAGACATCAGAAGTGGGAGATAATGTATTTGTTTACCAGGGAGTTACTCTGGGAGGTTTGGCCACTAAAAAAGGCAAGCGACATCCCACGATTTCAAATGATGTTGTAATTGGTGCCGGCGCAAAGGTTTTAGGGCCTATTAAAATTGGTTGCAATACCAAAATTGGCTCGGGATCTGTGGTTTTGCAGGATGTTCCTGAATATTCTACAGTGATTGGGGTGCCAGGCAGGGTGGTATTTTCTGGTATATCTTCTGAAATGGAAGATGAAGACGGACCTGAGTCTTTTCCGGATCCTGTGGCAAGAGCTATAGAATGTATGTTGGACCGTTTACCAGAAATGGAAAAAGAGATCCGCCACCTGAAAGAAACGTTAAAGGAAAATGGAATTTGCGACTCATTCCCAATTGAAGAAAAAACTAGAAAAAAGATTACAGGCTAAATTCTCTTAAGAGTTATTTCTCTGCATATTTACCTCCTGTTGTTTTATCCGTGACTAAATTTTTTTAACAAGCAGTCAGCTTTTTTGCATGGAAAAGATTTACTTAGACCATAATGCAACCACGCCAATACACCCAGCGGTTTTGGAGGCAATGTTGCCAGCCCTTCGTGAAAACTTTGGGAATCCTTCCAGTGTCCATTCCTTTGGACGAACGGCCAGGGTTCAACTGGATGAAGCGCGAGAAAAGGTAGCAAAACTTATAGGTGCTCATTCTTCGGAGATTATTTTTACAAGTGGTGGCACTGAAGCAAATAACCTTGCTCTTTTAGGGGTGTCACTTAGGGATAAGGCAAAAAGTATAATAACCAGTAAAATTGAACATCCCTCTGTATTGAATCCTTGCCGGCAATTAGAACAGCAGGGAATCGAGGTTTTGTATCTTAGTGTTGACCGTTACGGAAGGATTGATATAAATGAGTTGGACTCTAAGATAACAGAATCCACCGCTTTAATATCTCTGCAACATGCAAACAGTGAAACGGGTGTTTTGCAGGATATAAAACAAGTCAGTGATTTAGCCAGAAATAAAGGTATTCTCTTCCATACGGATGCCGTGCAAAGTGTAGCGAAGATTCCTTTCGATTTAAAAAAAATTCCTGTTGATATGTTGTCTATTTCCGGGCATAAATTTAATGGTCCAAAAGGCGTTGGGGCGTTGTATCTTAAAAAAGGTACGCCGGCTCTTTTTTCTCCTGTTTGCGGTGGTGGGCAGGAAAAGAAAAGAAGAGGCGGGACAGAAAATGTTCCGGGAATTATTGGTTTTGGAAAGGCTTGTGAGTTGGCTGTTCTGAGAATGAGCGAAAAACCCCGAATTGCTGAATTGCGAGACTATTTATTAAATAGAATATATGAAACGATTCCAGGAATAAATCTATTTGGGGATAGGATAAACAGACTGCCCAATACCTTAAATATAGGGTTTGAAGGTTTGGCGGGAGACACGCTTTTGATTGCTTTGGATTTGGATGGCGTAGCGGTTTCAACTGGTTCGGCATGCAGTTCCGGCACAGGTTTGCCATCGCATGTACTTCAGGCTATGGGTATTCCGGATTCAATAATCAATAGCTCGATTCGTTTCAGTTTGGGCGAAAATACTTCTAAATTACAGCTGGATTCAGTGGTAGAAACCTTGGTTAAAGCTGTCGGCTTAAATAAAACAGCTATTTTGTGAGGAGAAAACTAATGAAAATGACTCAACTATTCGATAAATAATAGAAATTATAGATTATTGGGGCTTAGATTATTGTATTGACAAAAATCAGACAAACCAATATAATCCATTGATTATTAAGGGGTAATACTCCCCCAACCCAATTTGTATGGAGAAAAACATGCCACCGGTCACCGTCTTAGCACGCATCATACTGGTTACCTTTCTATCATTTCCTTTGTTTTTAAGTGGTTGTAGTTATTTGCCTTGGGTAGGGGATGAAGAAGACGATCTAGCATTTGAAGATGATTTTCCTTTTGAAGATGAAGAGTTCGTTGATGAAGATGGTGGCACAGGAAAAATGTCCAGAAAAGCCAGTCGTGAAAAAAACATCGAAGACGACTTTTTTGCGGAAGATGATTCTTTTTCAAAATCCGGTGAAATGTCAGAAGACGATGGATTTGGTGATGAAGATACGGATGGTTTTGCAAGTATTGATCAGGAAACGGACAGAGGCGAACTCAAGGGTGATGTTGCAAGCCTCCAAAATCAGCAAGAGGCATTAATTAGTAAAGTACGAGAGTTGGAGGAGATTCTTAGTACATTAGAACCAAAAATAGATGCAGCAACCGAACGGCTTGAGGGAAGCGTGTCCTCGGCGACGGATTCCGCGGACTTTCTTGAGCCAGAAGTCGAAGACCTTAAATCCCAAGTGGCCAGACTTAACGAGGAGATTTCGCGAATTAAAATGCAAAAATCCCGCTCAATAAAAAAGAGTCGGACAAAAAGGCATCGAGCGAAAGCCAAAACTCCCGCAGAATATGACAGGGCTTTATCTGCTTATCGCAGTAAAAATTACGATGAATCAATCTTGTTATTTCAAAACCTGGACCTTAGTAACCCGCCCAACCATTTAAAAGATAATATCGCGTTTTGGATAGGAAGCAATTATCATGCGCTTGAGATGTATGATGATGCTATTCTGCAATTTGAAACTGTTTTAAATAAATATCCGCGTGGTAATAAGGTGCATGATTCCCGCTATATGCTTGGCGTAAGTTATTCCAAAAAAGGGGAAACCAGCAGGGCCATTGAGATTTTAGAAGGCGCCTTGAAAAGAAACCCCTCTGCTGAAGTTAGAGGCAAGATACTTGCCCAATTAAACCAAATCCAATAGGTTTTTAAATCAGTTCTTAACTATATTTGCGGTTGAAGCTAATCCAGAATTAGGTTATTCTCCATCCAAGAAAGCTTTATATTACAGACTGAATTGAGTCTGCTTTTATTTTTATCCTCCGGCTATAATTTTCCCGGTTCTTCCGTATAGGGCTCCAAAAATTTTAGAGTAGCTCGGTCTGTTTGAATTCCCCGTAATTTTAATTTGTTCAACTCAGGTTAATAGTGGGCTTTTTAAAATCAAAATAGAATTTCACTATGACCATGATAAGAAAACATAGCCAGCTTTATTCAACGGCAATATTTGTTTTTAATAGT
>CAZMXD010000205.1:0-3953 GCA_964570185.1 uncultured Nitrospina sp.
AGCCAACGTCACCCATGAAAACTTGCGCAGGGTAGGAGTTGTACCAAAGAAACCCCAGGCTTGCCCCGAGCACAGCAGAACTGACAACTGCTATTTCGCCCGCATCCTTTATGTATTGAATTTGAAGGTATTCTGCAAATTTGACATGACCGCAAATATAAACAATACCCGTATAAGTTAGTGTTGCTATTATTATGGGGCCAATGGCAAGACCATCGAGACCATCTGTCAAATTGACGGCATTCGAGGTTCCGACTATGATGAAAACGATAAATAAAAGGTATAGAAAGCCAAGGTCGGGACGAAATTCTTTAAAGAAGGGCACAGATAGACGTGTTGCATATTCAGCGCGTGTTGGATCAAAATAAAGTAAATAAATACCTACTCCAAAGCTAACTAAGGTTTGTAGCAAGAGTTTTTCCTTGGCGGAAATACCATTTCCTTTTCGAAGTTTCAAAGTATCATCTAGTAATCCAATCACACCAAAACCTATTACCGAAAAAATAATAAGCCAGATGTAACGGTTCCCAAGATTTGCCCACAGTAATGTTGATCCTAAGAAAGTAATTATTATCAGAAGGCCTCCCATTGTGGGAGTTCCTGATTTCACAGCATGATTTTCGGGGCCATCGCTTCGAATTTTTTCCCCAATTTGAAATTTTTTTAGAATTCGAATCATATAATTTCCAAGGATTAAGCTAAGCACGAGCGCAGTAACACCAGAATAGGCAGAACGAAACGTAATGTATTTGAATACATTTAAAAATGAGAACTCAGAGCTAAGCGGGTAAAGCAAGTGATAAAACATTTTTAGTTCTTTAAGTTTGTATAAATCTTTGAATTATATTTTCCATTTTTGTGCCACGAGAACCTTTGATTAACAAGCAATCACCTTTTTTTGCTTTTCCCAATAAGTAATTTACTGCTTGCGTGTGTGTAGAGAACTTCTCAATTTGTAATTGTTGTCCAATATTTGTTTTGGCGCTATCTGCCGCTAATGATGCCAAAGGGCCCACCGTTACCAAATGATCTATATTGGAAAGGGATATTGCTTTACCCAGAGCACGGTGTGCAGTTTCTGATAAAGGGCCAAGTTCCAGCATGTCACCTATAATCAAAAATCTTTTCCCCTTAGTTTTTATTTCTGACAGAGTCCGTAAAGCCTCTCGCATAGACTGAGGATTAGCGTTATAAGCATCGTTGATGATAATTTTTCCTTCAAAATAGATCTGTTCATTTCTTTGAGGAATTTGATGATATTTTTCTAGCCCTTTATTCATATATGCTCCGGATATACCCAATGAATGACCGGTAGCTAGTGCCGCTAGAGCGTTATAAATATTGCAATAGCCAATTTGTGAGAGTTTTATGGGAACTGATTGATTAAAAATTTTTGCGGTAAATGTGAATCCTTTGTGTCCTAGATTTTGAATGTCCTTGGCCTGCACATCGGCTGACCGTTCTATTCCATAGGTAATCTTTTTTGTCCGCAATGAATTCGCTAATTCAAGAACTAAAGGATCGTCCGCATTTACAATTGCCGTACCTTCTTCATCCAGAGAGTTAAACAACTCGCCTTTTGCCGCTTGCACCTCCTTGACTGTTTTAAGTTGATCAAGATGACCTTCAGAAATATTTGTAATTATTCCAATATTAGGTTTTGCAATTTCAGCGAGTCTTTTAATTTCCCCAGCGGCACTCATGCCCATTTCAAGAACGCCTACCTCATGTTCGGGCTCCCTTGTTAATAAAGTCAGGGGAAGTCCAATATGATTATTAAAGTTTCCTTGCGTTTTTAAAGTTTTAAACTTAGTTTCAATGATTGCTGCGATCATTTCCTTTGTTGTGGATTTTCCATTAGTGCCCGTTATCGCAACAACCTGCAAAGGGAATTTTGTTCTTTGATAGGTCGCCAGATCTTGTAAGGCTTGCAAAGTATTTCTAGACTGTATAACGAAAGGCTCATTTCCATCCCCAATCATCTCCTTGAAAAATTTTTTGGGATCAGAAAGAATAATTCCTGCTGCACCTTTTTTAATAGCTTCGCCTTGAAAATCATGACCATCAAAATTTTCGCCTTGAATACACACAAATAACTCTCCTTTTTGGAGGGTCCGGGAGTTTATAGAAACCCCATGAAATATTTTTGCACTGTTATCTCGCAACAACTTCCCACCGACTATATTCAGACAATCTTTCGCTTTGCCTGTTATCAACGAACTTGATTCCTTAAAAATTCTCTAGCAACTTCCCGGTCATCAAAACGTGCTTTTGTCTTACCTAAAACCTGGTAGTCTTCATGGCCTTTGCCCGCAATTAAGACGAGATCATTTTTTTTTGCCCGATTGATGGCATAAGCGATGGCTTCCCTCCGGTCCGTTATGGCTTTATATGATCCATTGGAGAGAACACCTTTTACAATGTCATCAATAATTTTTTTGGGGTCTTCTGTGCGTGGGTTGTCTGATGTGATTACAGTGAAGTCGGCATTTTTTGTCGCAACTCGACCCATTTCTTTTCTTTTCCCTTTATCCCGGTCTCCACCGCAGCCAAATACGACAATAACTTCTCCTAAAGTAAAAGCTTTAGACGCAATGATTGATTTAGATAGCGCATCTTGTGTATGAGCATAATCAACAAGAACAGAAAAGTTCTGACCACTATTTATAGATTCGAATCTTCCTGGGATGGCTGGGATTTCTTTAAAGGTTTCTTGAATTTTTTCGAGTGACATACCTCGGGTTACAGCGCAAGCCGCTGCAGAAAGAAGATTATAAATATTATGCCTACCAAGAAGATTGGTCTTAATATCTACAGAACCGTGAGGTGTTTTGAGGATAAATTTGCTTTGGGTCTTAGCAAGGAAAATATTTTCTGCGGAAAAATCGGCAGCGGGGCTTATTCCTGTTGTAATAGTTTTTTCCTTAAACTCTTCGGCGAACTCTTCCCCCGTCGGATCATCTATATTTATGATCGCATTCATAACAAGATTCTCCCTGAATAATTTTGCCTTCGCATTTTTGTACTCTTCCATATCGCCATGAAAATCTAGATGATCCCGACTCAGGTTGGTGAAAACACCCGCGTCAAAATTCATCTCGAAAACACGCTTTTGAGATAAGGCATGAGAAGAAACCTCGAGAAAACAATCAGAAACTCCCGCATCGACCATTTCCCTAATGTTTCGATTTAGGTCTAGAGACTCGGGCGTTGTTATGGTTGCGGGCATTACCGTTTTCCTAAAATGACAATCTATGGTTCCTATTACACCCGCATGTCTTCCGTCAGCCTTAGAAAGAGCTTCAAGAATATAAGTCAAGGTTGTCTTACCATTTGTTCCCGTTATTCCTGTCAGGCTTAAATCTTTAAAGGGTTTATCATAATAATTCGCACTGATTTTTGATAAGGCTTGTCGCGAATCTTTTACGCAGAAAGCCGTAACGTCATTTTTTTTTGCAATAATGGAAGATATTGATTTGAGCGGGGATTGCGTGATAACTGCAATTGCGCCTTTATCCGTAGCTTCCTTTATAAAACTTTTCCCGTCGTGCTGTTTACCTGAGATCGCAACAAAAAGGCTACCTTGACGAATTTTTCTAGAGTCGAAAGAGATATGTTTAATTTCTCGGTTTGGATCTCCAAGTGAACCTGCAATCTCAATTCCGGCCATTAAATTTTTAAGGTTTTTTTCAGGCATATTTTTTCCAAGGGGAAAATCCCTCTCCGAAAACACAAACCACTTTGTCGATACAATTTGTTTCATTAGGCGCGATCAAGAATAAAGACACGTTCTTTGCTAGAAGGAACATTTAAATAGCGCAATGATTTGCTGGCGATTTCTCTAAACACAGGGGCCGCCACAACCCCTCCCCAATTGACACCTTTCGGATTATCAATCATTACCAGGATCACTATTCTTGGCGCATCGGCGGGCGCATAACCAATAAAAGAAG
>CAZMXD010000206.1:0-3924 GCA_964570185.1 uncultured Nitrospina sp.
ATATAGCCACTTACTTAATCATTTCATCCCAAACTTTTTCTTTTTTACCCTGCTTTATCCACTTATCGTTTTTTATCATCTGCTTAACTGCGATCCAAAAAACCCAAGCCACAAAAATTAACATTGTCCCAATGGGTATATTGTCTGGCTTTGTAGCAATTAACAAAAAGTTTTCAAGACCTGTATTTTCCATAATTCATCCTTATATCAAAATTGAATACTTTTAATTATATAAACGATCTAAGGTCGAGGCAATTTTTATTCGTCTTCTTCATCTTCCTCATCCCCCTCTTCGCCCTCTTCTTCATCCTCATCCATCTCACCCAAGGACTCATCAAAATCTAATTCAGCTGTATTATAAGCAACAATCATGTCTTTAAGCGTCTCTACTTGTGTATCCACATCACCTATCGTTTTGATTTCATCAAATTTTGTAGGCACTTTATAGTTATCTCCATTCTTCACCCAATGAGAAGGCATTGGTGTCCAAGGGATCAGTGCCCGGGTATCTTTTAACCATTTTGGTATCCAATTCTGCCGCAGGCGCTGACTGGCCAGAGAAAATTCTATGCCTTTTTGCCCGTCATCATGACAGCGTCCGCAATCCATATAAGTAACCATTGCTGCGCCTTTTTGGGCAATAACAACATCTTTTGACAGATGGACTTCAGCCTCATAATTGTTGGCAGGAGAAAGAGCTTCAAAGAAAGCGGTTAAATCCCGAACTTCTTTATCTGTAAAGGCAAATGTAGGCATTTTTACTTTAATCCAAGTTCTCACCGGCGTGGGGCTACGTAAAAAAGAAAATAGCCAGGAGCTTTTGAGACGCTCCCCAACATGGTAATCACCCATTTCTAAGGGAGGGGGGTATTGTGTTTTCGCCTTTAGGTATTTTTGAATTTCCCCGCCTTTTCCTTCTACATTGTGGCAACCGCGACAATTATACTTTGTTATTATTCGCCGCCCTGTCTCAAGAATTTTTTCTTTTTCAGATAGAGTTCTACGATATTTTACTGGGATGTGGCTACCATTAAAGCCCCTTAGAAGAACCGTCAGCGCATTGATATCATCTCCCGATAAATGGAAGTTGGGCATTTTATCCAAAACTCGCTCGGTCCTAAATGAGCTTGGTTTTCTTAATTTTGTTTTTACCCAAGATTCCCAAGTTGGCGCAATATGAGTATCACCAAATTCCAACTCCACAATCATTTTACGCCCAAAAGATGATAACTCGGGAGCAATACGGCCTTCCTGTTCCATACCTTTAATATCATGACATGCGAAACAGCCTCTTCTGCGAACCACAGTTTCTCCATGCTTGATAGTTGCGGGATTTTTTAGCTTGGCTTCAAGTCCAGGTATTGTTTCTTTTTTTCCAAACTGAATCAAATAGGCCGCTATATCAGAGGCTTCTTTTTTTCCCAATCTCAGATCAGGCATTTTACTTTTTGGATTATAAGTATGAGGACCGCCCACCCAGGTAACTAGCCAATCAGCACTAACCTTGTTCCCAATATTACTTAAATCGGGAGCATGTTTTTCCCCTTTACCATTAAGGGTATGGCAAGCTTGGCAGCCAACAGATTCAAAAAGCTTCTTACCTTTATCTTCATCACCACCTTCAAACTTTTTATTTAACTTATAACTTTTGTCAGAAACATTCAAAAGGTAAGCTGCAGTTCCTAAAAGATCTTTTTCATTAAATCCAAATTCTGGCATTCGGGTTTCAGGTAGATAATCTTTTGGTCTTTTGATCCATCTGTACAACCAACTTGGGTCAACTTTTGCACCAATACGCAATAAGGACGGGCCAACTTTTCCCTGATTCGCATATCCATCTGCAAGATGACAGCCTGGACAACCTAACTTAATGAATAATTTTTTCCCTTTTGATAATAACGGCGCTCCTTCAAGGTCTACCACCTCTGCATGACAATTCCTACACGTTGCCTGTTGATAATCTCCGTGCAAGATAGGTTCATTCACCTCAAGAGTTTGATCCGTTTCATGGTGGGAACCATGCGCATGCTCGGCTGGCGCTGTAGCTGATCCCTGCCCCAAATGACACCAGGTACAACCAGTCCGTTCTGGAGGATGTTTTTTAATTAGTATATCTAAATTTGGGTGCGTCTTTAAGGGTTGTTGAAAATCTTTGTAGTGCTCATCCTGGTAAGAAACGTGGCAGGTCATGCATCGATCTACCCTATATATAATTTCCTTAAAAGCATTTACCCCAAAGCCGGGAATTACTGTTTGGATGACTTCAGCCGGTCTCCAGAAAAAGGGGAATGGTTTATAATAATCCATCGTCAATTCTAATTGGCCTTTTTGTCGCGTTAAGTCTTCGAGTTCCTTTTCTAATTTTATTTGGTCCGCCTTAACTTTAAGCAGTCTGTTTTCTGCCTCATTAAGGATTGATTTTTTTTCGCCAATTATTGGGTCAAATGCTTTTACCTTATCTTCAAGAGAATGCAATGTGGCTTTTTCCACATCGTAATTCTCACCTGCGTGCATCGCCTTTTTATAGTAGTAATAAGCCTCATCAACACGACTACCAGCAAACTTCTTTTTCTCTTTTTCTTCATCTAGAGCAATCTGCTTTAATCGCACCTCCTCAACAAGATCAACATATTCATCGTTTTCCTCAAGTTCACCTATCTTTTTATTTATGCTCTCTGCGATCTGTTTTTCTGTACTAGAAATTTTTTTATTGATGCCCTTCCATTCTATCTCAGCGACAGCATATTGCTCTTTAAAGAAGTCTTCTTGATAGGATTTGTATCCACGACGGGCATATTCATCATCCCAAAATGCCCAAAGGGTGACAAAAAGAGTAGCACCCGCTATAAGAAAAAAAAGGAAACTGTACGAGGTATGCTCGTCAAATTCCCCTTCTTTAAAATCAGGTTGGGTTTCTTCTTCCGTTTCTTCTTCCGTTTTTTCTTCTTCAGCCAATTTTAAACCCTAGAAATTATTACACATTAAGCGCTAAACACTAATCCATGGAGTGACCATAATATATTTTATATTAAAACCGATTCTAAGAACGATTTTAATAACTATTCCCATCATTATAAGAGCCAATTGAATTTTTAAAAACATCCTAAGAAATCCCACAGACTTTAGAGCTTTTCTTTCCATAAAAAAATAAACTCCTGTCCCTATCCCAAAATATGCCAATAGCACTGCTCCACCAAAAATAGCAGACCATGTGTAGTCCCTAAACCCAAAAGCATAAGGGAGATCAACATTGACGAGTGCTACAACTTTATGCGGGTCCCAATATTGCCATGGCATGAACAGATTCCATCCAGGCCCCCTAAGAAATACACCCATAATAATTAAAGCAATCCATAGCACAAGAAAACCAAAACAATAAACCCAGATGGCTACTTTTCTTTCATGGTAGGTATAGTACCCGTTTCCTTTTGGATTCACATCGAGGTAAGGGATCAACATGAGTCCAACAATTATTAAAACAGGCGCAATTACCCCTGCAAACCAAGGATCAAAATATACCAGAATGTCCTGAAGTCCTAAAAAGTACCAGGGTGCCTTTGAGGGATTGGGGGTTTTAGTTGGATTCGCCGCCTCTTCAAGTGGAGCATCAATTACAATGGACCAGACCGTGAGGGCAATTATTACTACAAGTGCACAAAGAAACTCCAAACGCACCAAATAGGGCCAAACATGAAGTTTTTCCGGTACCTCTTGAACTTTTTTTTTGGGTATTGCCGCTTCAGCCATAATTAAATTCCGTCAGTTTAAATGAAATGCCTCTAAAGTGGACCAGATATTCCGCCGTCCTTACGTATTCGCCAAAAATGAACAATCATCAAAGCCCCAGCAATAAGCGGTATGAATATACAATGCAAAACGTAAAACCTTAAAAGAGCTGGAGGCCCAACCAAGCTACCACCTATA
>CAZMXD010000207.1:0-3903 GCA_964570185.1 uncultured Nitrospina sp.
ACTCCTAAGGCACGATTTTTTTCGCCAATTCGTATAGACCAATACCGACCAACCATCGTAAGTTGGAGTGATGGGTTTTTTGGATCTTCCTTTAGAAGGGCAAACGCTTCGTCCGCCAATCTTTTAGTATCCTTTGAAAGTTTTTCATAAAGCAGCCAAAAATTTTTAAAATTGCCTCTCTCAAAATCTATAACCGCTTTATTGGTAAGCCAAAAAAATCTGCCGGATTTGACATCCTCCTTAAATTGCTTGTCCCATAATGCTGCCTCACTCTCAGACTCGTCTGCCTTCATCTTTCTCCTCCAGAAATGCCATATATAATAATTTAGATCAATTTAATATTCTTGTTATTTGAATCCGCCAAGGTCAAAATACAGCGGGGATATTTTAATCTTTAAAAAGTTTTCTTATATTTGGTCTACATTATATCTCTACATAAAAATCAGTTTTTATAGTCAGCTACCAAAAAAGAAGTTTGTGACCCGAGCCATTAGATTTTCCTCTTCTTTTTGGATGGCTTCATTTTTACCTTCATCACTCAACGATTCTATTTCTTTGTTTTTCATACGACGTTTTGCTACAACTGACGTCATTTTTTCCAATACCTCGGGATTTGTTGTGGCCAAAGACATAATGGAATTTTTTGTCAACTCCACAACCAGAGACTCGGTAGAGGTTGTAACATTCGCAGATCGTTTTTCGCCTGTCAAAAGAGCCATTTCTCCAAGAAAAGAACCAGGGGATAACAAAGTTAAGTGCCTTTCCTCTTCTCCCACCAGTAAAGTAACATCTAATAAACCTTCAACGAGGACAAAGAGACTTTCACCATCATCCCCTTGCTTGATCAGAACCTCTTTAGCTTTTAGTGATTTCAACTTAAAACTGTTGGATATAGATTCCAGTAGTTCGTTCGAAAAATCTTGGAATAACTCAATGTTAGACAATAGATCCATCCTATCTTCCTTATTCCTCCAGCTTTTTTGACTTGGCATCTTTTCAAAAAATATATCCTGCCTGTCATACGAGGGTGTAATTCCAGCATAGGTAAGGTGATGCATAACATTGGCATTGATAGTATTTCTTGCCTTAGAGGGAGAAGTTACTGTGGGATCTAAATAATATCTCAGCTTATAAACTGCGCCATCATTGTCAATCCCAGTTAAAATAGTTTTTGGGCGTGGATTGGCTAATGGCCCTTTTGAGCCAACGGATTCGAGCAGTGCGGCGTTAAAAATTGCTATGGCCCTCTCAGAGGGTACGGAAAAATCCAAGGTATAATCTAAATCAAATCGGGCCTTAACTTCTGGCATAGAGTAATTGGTTACAATTGTTGTGGTTATATAGCTATTGGGAACAATGACCAAATTTCTGTCCGTTGTCCACAATCTTGTGGTTCGCCAAGTGGTCTCCTCAACTCTTCCAATCATAGTAGCCCCAAACCGATTATGACAATTAATAAAATCACCCACCTTGAAAGGACGGTCCATTTGAATAGCCAAACCGGAAAAAAGATCCAAAATCAACCCTTGTACTGCAAAACCCAGAACAAAGCCTAATCCTCCGGCGGCTGCTATGAGCGTTGTGAGTGGCTCATGAAACACAAAATGAGCTATAGCAGACAGAGTAAGGATTAAAACAAAAATGCTAGAGAGCTGGACCAGCAATACAGGTGGAGGGTGATGTAAAATCTTTTTGATTAATGTGTTCCAAAAAAGCAGGGAAAGCATTCGATCAAAAAGCCAGCCCCCGGCAAACCAGATCAGCATTTTAAGAAAAGTCAGTACTCCCAGGTGAAACCATGCGGGAAAAACCAGATCTCCAAACAAATTTGCAATAAACAGGATTCCAGAGAAAAAAGCAGTGGTGAGAACGGGTAACAAAGCGGCCTGGAAAATTTTTTTTGTCATAAATAATTAGACCAAAAAATAATCGGAATTATGAGCCCGTATTATGCATTATTGAGCACTTAAAACAAGCCAAGTATCTGTATTACCACGAGAAATTTAGGGATGTAAACACTTTATGTTGATTAGCCACATTTGTTGTTAAGGAGCCTTAGCAACATTTTTTTGCTTTTGAATTTCTCTTTCAACCGCATCAAAGGATTTACGCAAGGACTGTTCCAGTATTTCATAATAAAATTTAGCATGATGGTACACCGTCGCGACTTCCAAATCTAATAGGAAGTAACGTTCCTTATTTATGACGGGTAAAATTAATTTCTGACCTTTACTAAATTCGTTAAGAGGTCCAATAATTTGTTTGCTTCTATTTAACTTTAGGATCTCCCTAACCACTATCGCCTTACGAATCTTTTTCATATCCTTTTCACTAGCTATAAATATGCGATTAGGATTTTTATCGTGCTTGGTGACCTCTGTAAGAATTGAGATTTCTGAGCGCGGAATCAATCTTAAACCCACATGAGGTTGGACTGCGGCACCGATTTGTTTTTGTCCAAATGACAACTCAAGACCGTAGTCTTTGGCTCCCTTACCATCTTTACCGGCAGGCACTGATTTAGATTTTGCCTTTTTCCATGCCTTTTCGAGAAAAGTAACATCCTTAAAGTTTCCATCTCCAGCATGCTCCGTAAGAATGATTTTACCCCTAGATACCGGGTTTGCTAAATCACGCTTACCTACGATATCGTAGACCATTCGAGAGACTAGAGCCTCCCCTCCGGGAAACTGTTTTCCGCTATAATCTAGTGCCAGTGAAGTTTTTGCAAACGCCGAATCTTCTTTTGCTCGCGTAAATACATAATCACGATATTTTTTAAATTTTTGGGATCGATAAATAAAACCCAGATCAAACATATCCTCGGATCGCACTCTATAAGAGTTACGAAAGAGATTATTGTCCATATCATCAAACATGGCCGTGTCTTTAGGGGTTTGAATACCGATAGTATCGCTTTCACGAATAATATGAGGAGTAATCACCACGATGACCTCTGATTTTATGGTGTCCTCCGCAGTTGCTCCAAAAAGTTTTCCCAAGTAAGGAATATCACCAAGATATGGAATTTTGTTCGTAGTTTTATTTCTCTCTTTGCTAACCAAGCCGCCAATGATTATCGGGGTTTTATTAGGAACAATAGCAAAGGTATGCACGCGCCGGGTGGTAGACCCTGGTTTGGTAGCTATAACCTCCGGGGGACTTGAGTCGTTCTTCGCTTCCCCGTCATTCTCTGATCGCAATGCCTTTACTTGCACATCAATCTCCATAGTAACTTCATTGTTTACGTCGGAGATTCTTGGTCTGAGTTGCAATAAAATACCTGGCGACACTTCCTGAAAAGAGTAAGTAAACTGAGAGCTACCTTGTGAAAAAGCGCTTGCTTGTCTGATTGGATACTGTTTTTGATCCGAAACTTCAATTACGGCCGGACGATTATTAAGAGCGATAACGCTGGGGCGTGATAGTACTTCCGCTTGACCATCCGCAAGCATTGCCTGAATGGTAATACTAAGTAAATCTGCTATATCGGTAGCACCCTGTCCTTTTGTGAAAATCCCCTTAAACAAAGAACTGTCCGAACTACTTTTGGCAGCACTTACAGTTGATGGGGAGGTAGCGCCTACAGTAATATTTTGATTGAATCCCCCCGAATTCCCGTTCGGTACCGTATTTGCGTACAGCACACCTAGCCTTTCAAATCCGCTTTCAGCAACTTCCAGAATCATACTTTCGATATAGACTTGGATGGGAGCGGTATCAATTGAAGTTTTAAGGGTGTCTTTAATATGGTCTAATCTATCCAGGTTGTCAGGATGGTAAAAAGCAATCAAACTCTGGTTCAGGCCATAATCTTGTGGTGTCATAGCTACAAAAGAAAACTGTGACCCGGTTTGTCCGTAAGCGGGCGGTGTTTGGTTTTTAATTACCTCAGTAAGGGTT
>CAZMXD010000208.1:0-3883 GCA_964570185.1 uncultured Nitrospina sp.
ATGAACATGATTTGAGTCTTTCCCTATACGCTTACTTAAGTCTGCAGGGATAGCCACATCAATCAATAAATGATGATGGCCTTTACCCGGGTTAACACCGTTTTTAGCAGGCTCAACCGTATAACCTTTGGTTGCCATACAAACCTTCAACGGACTGCTTACATTAGTAAGAGTTGCGGGCGTAGTAATATTAAGTGGCTTATTAGAGGTTACAGCTGTGGTTGATCCTCCACCAGAATGGGCTACACATCCTACAAATGCAAATGCGACTAACAAGGCTAAAACTTTAAAAATGGTTTTCATAAAATCCTCTTAAAAAATAATAAAACATCGATTAAACATCATTAATAAAAAATAAGCTGCCAAAACCTTTTAAAAAACAAAAAAATCAGAAGTCATTTAAATTCCTTTAAATGGAATTTTTTTCTTCTTAACTTAAAATTTACTAGCTAAAAAACTCAATAATTAAATTTTCAAGTCAGAACACTATAATTAGCGTTTTTATGTAATATTTAAAAATATTATGTACGAAAACTGGAATAAAATCAACGCTGTAATAATAAATATCACATATTTTAGCCTCAAATTTAAAGGAAAAAAAATCATGACTCAGGCTATAATCCAAGGTAATTTGAAAATCAAAATAGAAAACAAGTATATATAAAAAAAGAAAAAAACCAATATAACCATGCCTTTTCTTGCTCAAAAAATTTGGAGTCGTGCGTTTTTATTTATTTTTCTTTTTTCTTCTGTTTTAGGATTGTGTTTCGCAAGCCCTTCATCAGAAAGTGCCGCAACTGCAAACTGGAAGAATCTTGAACCTGGACTGGATATGGGACTCTTTTTGGCTCCGAAAAAATCAATAGTAGGTGATTCGCTAATAAAAATATTACGCGCTGACCCGCATTTTTTTACTCTGAAACTGCTGAATTCTTCTGCTTCAAAAACAAAAAAAAGATACTCAGTAAAAGAATGGGTCAATCAAAACTCTTTAGTAGCTGGTATCAATGCCAGTATGTATCAAAGAAACCAGATCTCAAGTGTTTCCTATATGAAAACCAGGAACCATGTAAATAGCACATGGTTGTCTAAAGATAAAACCGTCCTTGCATTTGATCCCATTGACGAAGCAACACCTAAATTTAAAATTATTGATCGGGAATGCGAAGACTTTGACGCTCTTCGAAAAAAATATGCCACTTTAATTCAAAGTATTCGCATGGTCTCCTGTAAGAGAAAAAATGTCTGGGCTCCTCAAAATAAAATTTGGAGTACGGCAGCCATTGCTATTGACATTAAAGGAAGAATCCTATTCATTCATGTCAGGTCTCCCTACTCCACCCATGAATTGATCAATATGCTGATAAAAATTCCAATAAATTTAGAGCGAGCCATGTATGTTGAGGGAGGTGCGGACGCGCAGTTATATATTAATACGGGAAAAGAAGAACATGAGTTCATTGGAAGTTACTCCACGGGCTTTAGAGAACATGACGAAAACACTTTTTCCCATCCCATTCCAAATGTTTTGGGACTCGTCAGAGCAAAACAGCAGAAGGATTAAAAATTGTCAAAAACCAGCAAAATTCATTGTCGTCCTCGTTACCGCATCCTATCAGGAGATCAAATTGCTCTAGGGCCAGGCAAAGTTGATTTACTCGAATCCATTTATAAGGCAGGCTCGATATCAGAAGCTGCTAGGCAAAACAATATCAGCTATCGACGCGCTTGGGATATGGTCAACACTATGAACCAATGTTTTAGCAAACCTTTAGTTGAAAGTATGAAAGGAGGAAAAGGCGGAGGAGGGGCAAAATTAACATTGTTAGGAGAAAAAGTAAAAGCTATTTACCGAAAAATGGAAGTTAAAGCCAGTTTTTCCACTAAGGAAGAATGGAACTCTATAAAAAAACATTTAAAGAAATAACCCTCACTAGGTATCTATCCAACCTTATTTGCGATGATCTCCAATCCAATAAACTTTATAGATAAATTGTCACCTGGGTACTGGCTGTAGGCATCTGTTTCATCCTCATATTCATGGAAGTCAAAATGTGATACGTCGAATCCCGCATTTCTTACATCCTGAATTAAGGTCTCACAAAATTTATCCTCAATTTCAACAAGAGTTTCTTTATATCCACGTATAAGTTTGTTTCCATATTCGGTATTTTCTGCACTTCTTAATATCTGATATTCCAAATCAGTATCTAAAATTATTAACATCCCGTTTTTTACTAAAGCCTCAATCGCCCATTGGAGAAATTTTTTTCGTTCGTCTCTTTGCAGATGATGTAAAAATTTATTAGCAAGAATACAACTAGAGTGGTTCTCAAGATGAACATCTGGAAAATCGATTTTTAAAATTTCTATATTAGTTTTTCCAGAAAGTTTTGTAAAGTGAGTCAGACCCATGACAATAAAATTAAGATTATCAGTAAGGATAAGTTTTGGATAATCCTTTGGCCAGTCATGGATTAAACGGAATCCGGAGAGTCCAGTTGCAACATCCATTACGCTACCTCTCAGATCGGCAGGAATCATCTCCATAGGATTGTCCCAAGGAAAGTTTTTTGTCTGAAAAAGATAAATACTATAGCTTTCACTCAACAACTGGATTATTTGAGTATCACTAAATAGCAACGGTGTGTCTCTAATTGTTCTTGCCAACTCCCGAAACAGTATTGAAAATTTTTCATTGACCTGATCTATAGGATCCGACAAAGTAACCTTGTCTTTTTTAAAATTCATATGAATATGATCAAAATTTAGATATACAGCGGGTCGTTCATGCTGAACATAAATAAGATCAGCAAGGTCTATCATGATTTCTGGGTATGCTGACTGTAATAGCAAATTAAAAACTGTTTGATTGTCTCGGCCAAGATCTGTTTGAGGAAAACCTATTTGTTCATTGAGACAATCAAACAAAGCAGTCACTCGCTGGCATAACTCAGGGGATTTGGAATTGTTTAATCCAGAATATTTTTTGCCGACATCCGTAATTAGGGACAATCGGTTTTTTGATTTGGCGAATATAGAAGGATTAAAACTCATTATGGCCAATCCCAACCAGCTCTTCCAAGAAGATAAAACGTTATAACAAGGCAGGGCAAGAAAAAGGGCACAGCCTGAAATGTGTCTCCTGTAATAAGTGAGTATGCCGTAAATCCAGACCTTGCTCCATATATAATTGCCAGAACCTGAGCTAAACGCTTTTTCTCCTTCAGTAGGTAATAGGTAAGAAGACCCAAAAGCAAGATAAACGCAGCCATGGAAAGTAGAGCTGTCAAACCCAAGTTAAAGGGCGGGATAAAAACCATAGCCAAACCCAAGTAAATCAGATTCAAAACGAGAAATCCATAACCCGCCTGTCTAAACTTACGCAGGCGATTTGAGATTTTTGCGGAATCTATATCAATCGAATCTGTTGGGTTATTTTCCACTTAATAAAAGCTCCTTGAGTTGGAGCGATGGTTGCAGTTAATTTTAGGTTATGTTAGCTTCGATTTCTTGGATTTGCAATAAACTACCCCGATGCAAATATCCAAGTTATGCATTTTTTTCAAAAGTGCCAAGCTGAGAGCAGTTAAAATCAATGAGTGAGACTTAAATTTTATACTTAACCTACACAATCATAAATTTCTGATAAGTAAATTATGCTGCCAGTTGAAGAACAATTAAAAATCCTTCGAAGGGGTACCGCTGAGATCATTGATGAAAAAGATCTTAAAGAACTACTGACTAAAGGTAAGCCGTTGCGCATTAAAGCTGGCTTTGACCCAACAGCCCCTGATCTGCACTTTGGTCATACTGTGCTTTTACATAAAATGAAACAGTTTCAGGATCTGGGTCACGAAGTCATTTTTCTAATTGGAGATTT
>CAZMXD010000209.1:0-3869 GCA_964570185.1 uncultured Nitrospina sp.
TTTGTAAAGAAAATGCTAATTATTTAATTACGCGAAGGTGGCTGCGGTCTCGCGGGGTTTTGGATTCAGATTCCTGCGAGGATTTGCCAAGTGTTTTCAGGGACTTTAGTTTTTTTTCGGGTTTGGGTTGTTCTGTAATTCCGCTAAAAACTTGATCTGCTAAATTCATATCCGCGGGAATACTTTCTTCCCACACCTGGCCGTTTTTCATGTCGGGATCATAAATAGCCCATACCGCTTCAAAAGGCAGCCAACATTTATAGGGTCTGCCACTAAAGGCCAAGGTAGCCGAAATGGCGTCCTCATTAATTTCTATGGGTCTTCTGAAGTTCAAATTAAAAACCAAATTTAACGACGAATTGGATTTTTGATTTTTCGGAACATCCACTTCCGGTAATCGGGCATCGAGGCAGACCATGGCATCGCCTGCCTCCAGCAAAAACAAAAGAAAATCGTATTTTTTCTTGTTAAGCGTTTCCATAGTTTACAAAATACCACACCACTCTCCATTGGGCTAGCATGCAATGATTTTTTGAACTAGCGAAGGTATGTCAGGCTTTTTTATACCTGGTTTATTCTTATAAGGTAGTCGCTTGCTCTTTAGGGTTCCTCGGTGGTACCATTCGTAAATTTCATAGTGGATTTTTTTGAGGGCTGATTTTTATGCGTATTCATGGTTGGATGTGTGTTTTTTTTATGGGGTTTTTATGTTCGAGTATGGTTGTTTGGGCAGATGAAATTAAAACCGTCGAGGTTTGGAGAAATCTTTTTACGTTGAATCATGGAAAGGGTACTCAATCTAACACCACATTTCTGATTACCGGTGAGGGGGTAGTAGTGGTTGATACGCAAGTTACTCCTTACGAAGCAAGAAAGGTAAAAGCAGCGGTTCGAAAACAAACCCAACTGCCTATTTTATATACAATAAACACACATTTTCACGGTGACCATGTTTTTGGCAATCAAGTCTTTAAAGACAGTCACGCGATTATCGCGCACGAAAATGTTCGCAAGGCTCTTGAAAATGAGTCCGGGAAAAAGCATTTGGATTTTTTTAAGTCTCTAAAACTTCCGGGAATGGAGGAGACCGTTGTCACATTACCCAATATGATTTTCAAAGAAAAAATGCATATCTGGGCGGGGGAATACCATCTCGAATTAATCCATATGCCCGGTCATACTGATGGCGACTTGTTTATCTATATAGAAGCTTTGAAGACAATTATTGCTGGCGATCTGATTTCCAACAGAAAAATACCCGATATGAGCGATGCTAATATTGAGGATTGGATGAAGGCCCTTAATTATATCGGTGACCTGAATGCCGAGATTTATATTCCCGGCCATGGTGAACCCGGAGGGAAACCCATCCTCTTGGCGATGAAACATTACCTGATGTACTTGATTCAAAAAGTTCGGGGAGAGATCGAAAATGGAAGTTCTCTGACAGAAACTCAGGATGCGGTTAGACCGGTTTTAAAGAAGAAATTTAAAAACTGGAAAAAGCTTGAGTGGATAGATAGCAATATCGAACGTGCGTATAGGGAGTTGAGTTTAAAATAAGGGGAATTATCGCGTAGTCTTTGCTTTTTCGAAAAGTTGATAGGTTTCAAAATCGGCGTCCATTTCTAGAATAATTTTTCTATCTGGAAAATCTTTCAACCAAACTGGTTCGTGTGTTTTTCTTATTAGTAGTAATGCGTCGGGTCTTTGGAAAAGTTCCGTAGTATCTTGATAGACCTCCTTTAATTGCCTGTCCATATAGTAAAACAGATCTTCTCGTACTTTTCCGTATTTATAAACGGGTCGGTTGTTAGAAATTTTTTTTATTTTTTCCGCAAAAGGCCTTAATGACGTATATTCATTCACAATTTTTGCCGTCGGGCCATGTACCAATAATAGTATTAAGAAAGCCCAAACCGCTACTACCGTACTCGTTTTAATACCTGAGTTTTCGCTTGATGCTTGTCGAAGCGCGTTCCAAAAAAACAGCATTCCCGCGGCACCCATAATTAGAAGTATGAGCGACGGACGGTGCTTGGTATAAAGAAGTTGCCCCATCCAAAGGTCTCGCTTATTTAGAAATGTCGACAAGGAATTAAAATGAAATTCAGGTGACAAAGCGCTAAATGAGAAAATCAAAACAAAAACCACCATAACTCCCATGATGGCCCAAGCGGGAAAAGACAGGCTTTGTTTTGTTTTTGAATCTGTCCGAAATAAAAATACCGCAAGAGTAATCGCTGCCATTGGGTATAGAGGTAAGAGGTAGTCTCCTCTTTTTCCGGGAAACAAGGAAAGAAGGATAAAAAGTGTTACAAATGCAATGGCGCAAAATTTCCAGGAGACATCCGAATATTTTCTTCCATACCAGATTGCCAAGGGCAAAAACAGGCTCCAGGGAGCCATGCCACCGAAAATTTGGGGGATATAGTAATAGAATGGTTTCGGGTGTATATGGATGGCTGCACTGCCCGATATCCTACCTATCGTCTCTTGATAAATCATCATAGAAAAAGCATCTCCGCCATTCATCCAACCCAAGAGCAACCAGAGCCCTGCCAAACCTAAGGGTATGAATATAATATGAGTCCAGGGAATAAAAGTTTTTTTATTGACCCTGCCAAAAATAAATAATGCCAATAAGGGGAACACCCAGCCTAAGGGTCCTTTGGTCAAAACCGCAAGACCTATTGCTATTCCTGTTAGCCATTTCAGGGATTTGTTTTCCTGACGGAAAAATTCCCATAGGGAGACGAAGGCCAGCGTAATAAAAAAAGTAAAAAGCATATCGACCCTGGCATGGCTTCCTAAATAAGCGAACCGCCAGCAGGTGGCAAGAATTAGTCCCGCAAGACAACCTATAAGCGGAGAGAACTGGCGCATGCCCAGGAAGGTGGTGAGAAAAACAGTACCCACACCAGCCAGAACCGAGGGTATTCTAAGGGAGATTTCATTTGCCTCTCCTAATAACTTTGAGGAGACAAGTCCGGACCAGTAAAACAGGGGAGGTTTGGTGCGTAATTGTTGCGCATGGATCTGAGGTAGCCAAAGGCTGCCACCCTGCATCATATTTACTACGGGTACTCCCTCGCGTGCTTCTCTCCTGGAAAGATCGGAATGCAAAATAGACCAGGAAAAAAGAAATGCTGCCAATAAAGAAGGGCCTATTAATAGGTAAGTTTTTAAAGACTCGTCCTTAGTGGCAAGAGTAGTCATAGAAAAGTTTATAATACGAAGATTCCCCGCCTTAAATCAAAAGGGGGGTAATTTATAACAGACTAGGGTAAAAGACTGGAGGGCATACTTTGACCAGATGTATTAATGCCCTAAGCCTATTAGCCTTTCTTCTTCCAATAATCCCGAAGCGATGTGGAGGCATCGAGACAGGTATCCAGGTAGGTATGGTTTGCCGGTATCATTGGCATAACATGGCCATGGCTCTGATCATTATAAGGATATTTTACATCCAAAACATAAGGTCCTTTGTGCTTGAGCATACGCTTCAATGCGGGTATAACTTCTTTAGGGTCGGAAATACTTTCCGATTTAATTCCGAAAGCATGTGCCACTTCCGCAAAGTTGGCGTCCCCAATGAATGTGTGGCCTCTTAGGGATTTATAGAACCGGTCTTCCCATTGCGCAACCATTCCAAGATGGGCATTATTTAGAACAATATTTTTTACAGGAATCTTTTCAATTTTTAAAGTTTGTAATTCCTGGATATTCATCAGGAAACTTCCGTCTCCCTCAATGTTGATTACCTGTCGCTTTGGGCACGCGACTTGTGCCCCCATTGCCGCAGGCAAGCCAAAACCCATTGCACCTAAACCTGATGAGGATAGCCAGTTATTAGGTTTTTCAAAGTC
>CAZMXD010000210.1:0-3861 GCA_964570185.1 uncultured Nitrospina sp.
TTATCTGGTTGCAAATGACAATTCGATGGACTCTTCCTCGTTTTCGTTATGACCAAATTATGAAATTGGGCTGGAAGATTCTTTTACCCCTTTCTTTAGTAAACATACTGGTAACCGGGATTGTTATCTTGGTACTGAATTAAAAGGAGGCCGACCATGGCCTATTATGTAAATAGAAATATTAAAATGACTTGGTGGGAAAAAATTTATCTCCCTGAAATTATCAAAGGGATGGCTATCACATCCCGCCATTTCTTTATGAACCTCTTTGGATTCGTGCCATTTTTACTGGGAACAAAAAAAGAAAGACCTATTATGACGGTCTATTATCCTGAAGAACAGGTGCAATATCCCATCGCCTACCGGGGACGACCGGTATTGGCTCAAAATGAAGACGGGCAACCGGCATGTGTTGCCTGTGGCTTGTGTGAAATTGCATGCCCAGCCTATTGTATTCATATTGAGCCTGGGGAAAACAGCGGAAAACAAAATCAGTATGAACGCTGGCCCGATGTTTTTAATATTGACTACGCGATCTGCATTTTTTGTGGAAACTGCGAAGAAGCCTGCCCGGAAGAAGCAATCTTTATGAGTGATGATTGCGAAATATCGATGTTAGATCGCAAAAAAATGCTCTACACGAAAGAACAGCTTTTAACACCAGTGGCCGAATTGCAAAAACGAATTGAGTTCACCCGAAACATGTACGCTAAATGGAATTATTAATTTTTTATCCTATTGCCGGTTTGTGTGTGGCTTTAGCTTTAGGTGTTATTTTTAATAACAGCCCTGTTGGCTCTGCCATGTGCCTCATTGGTATGATGCTTGGCCTTGCCGGAATATTTGTACTATTGCAGGCCCATTTTATTGCTGTCCTGCAGATCATTATTTATGCAGGCGCAATCATGGTTTTGTTCATGTTCGTCATTATGCTTTTGAATTTAAAACAAGCCAACTCTGCTGACTGGGTAACTAGAGATAAAAATCTTTTTATATCTATACTTACAGGAGCACTTGCATTAGGAATTGTTTATAAAATTGTCGACATAACCTTCATGGCCAACTTAGATTCACCGGCAACCCTTCCTGACACATTTGGGACAGTAGCCACAGTAGGAGAAGCGTTATTCACTGATTTCGTGTTGCCATTTGAAGTGGCTTCGCTTTTATTGTTAGCGGCTATGATCGGGGCGGTTGTCCTGGCAAAGCCTAAATTGGACTAATAATGTTTGAAGGGTCAGTACCTCTAGCACATTACTTGACGTTGAGCGCAGTTCTGTTTGTAATCGGAATCGTGGGAGTTTTAGTGCGTCGAAACGTAATCGTTGTATTCATGTCTATCGAGATTATGTTGAATGCTGTGAACATTTCATTGATTGCTTTCGATAATTATTTGAATCTATCAAACGGTCAGATTTTCAGTTTCATGGTTATGTGTGTTGCAGCTGCAGAAGTGTCGGTGGGGCTTGCAATAATCATCGCTCTGCATCGCAACAAGCCTACAGTTAATCTTGATGAATTCAACCTGTTGAAGTGGTAATAAAAGAATGCTGCTAAAACTAACTTGTCTGGTTCCTCTATTTCCGTTGATCGGGTCCATCATCAACGGTTTTTTTGGTTTACGTATCGGAAAAAATGCTGTGAGTGTAATCGCGGCCGGGAGTATGGCCCTATCCTTCCTAACATCCATACTGGTTTTTATTGGTTACCTCTTGTTACCTGAAGGCCAGCATATCTTTGAGCAAGTTGTTTGGAGTTGGTTTGGAGCCGGTGACTTTTCCGTTGATTTTGGTTTTCAGGTGGATCCTTTGACTTTAGTTATGATGTTCGTAGTCACAGGGGTTGGTTTTATAATTCATGTATACGCTATTGGTTACATGCATGAAGAATATAGTTTCTATCGTTTCTTCGCTTACTTCAATTTATTTGCCAGCGCCATGCTGCTTCTCATCATGGGTAACAACTTTCTACTCATGTTTATAGGATGGGAGGGTGTCGGCTGCTGTTCCTATTTTCTTATTGGTTATTACTTTGAAAAGAAATCTGCCTGCGATGCAGGCACCAAAGCATTTATCGTTAATCGAGTTGGAGACTTCGCATTCCTTTTGGCAGTCATGTATATTTTCAACATCTTTGGAACAATTGATTTCTCTGATGTCATGCATGCGGCGCCTGAAAAGCTGGTCTACGCTGGAGAAACTGTCACCATAATCACTTTACTGCTATTTGTTGGAGCAACCGGCAAATCAGCTCAAATCCCACTATACACCTGGTTACCCGATGCAATGGAAGGCCCTACCCCTGTCAGCGCATTGATTCATGCTGCCACCATGGTAACCGCAGGGGTTTATATGATCGTACGATGCAGCGCCCTATTCAACCTGGCGCCAATGACAATGTTGGTCGTCGCTGGCATTGGTGCAGCCACTGCAATAATGGCTGCCACGATTGGCATGACCCAGTTCGATATAAAACGCGTATTGGCATACTCCACTGTCAGTCAAATTGGATACATGATACTTGCCTGTGGAGTCGGCGCATACACAGCCGCCATTTTTCATCTTGTTACCCATGCATTCTTCAAAGCCTGCCTTTTTCTAGGCTCTGGGAGCGTTATTCATGGTATTCACGGCGAACAGGATATGCGAAAAATGGGTGGGCTTAAAAACTATATGCCTGTGACATACTGGACATTTTTGGTCTCAACTCTTGCTATAGCAGGTATACCTCCATTATCGGGCTTCTTTAGTAAAGATGAAGTGCTTTATCATGCGCTAATGGATGGAAATATTATCTTTTGGGGCATGGGCATATCGGCCGCATTGTTAACAGCATTCTATATGTTCCGCCTGGTCTTTATGACATTTCATGGCGAGTCACGAGTAGATCCACATGTTCACCCACATGAATCACCAAAAGTGATGACGATGCCTCTGGTTATACTAGCCGGACTGGCAACAGCAGGAGGAATATTAGGAATCCCACTTTTTCATGGCTGGCATATTCTGCATAACTGGTTGGAGCCAGTTCTTCATTTCGACCTTGCTAATGCGTTGCACCACTCCGAACATATTTTGCACGAAGCCGGTCGACATGCACCTTCATGGGCATATTTACTCGACCCAAAAGAACATAATATATGGTTGGAGATGTTCCTGATGGTATTCTCTGCATGTGTCGCAATTACAGGGATCGCTGCGGCTTACATCTTTTATATTAAGCGGCCTGATTTACCTGAAAAGTTTACTAAAGGTCAATGGGGATTCGAATTAGTGCAAAACAAATATGGTGTCGATGAACTTTATGATGAGACTTTTGTTAAGCCCACTGTAGAAGCATCCAATTTACTTTGGAAAGAATGCGATGCCAAGGCTATCGATGGAAGCGTCATTGGAACAGCTAAAGCTATTGGATGGCTCAGTAAACAGGCCCAAGCCTTTCAATCCGGTTTTGTTCGTAATTATGCATTATTCATCGCGGTTGGGTTCATCAGTCTTTTACTGATTATGTTTTAGAAAATTATGTTTTTAACCTTAATTACTTTCTTACCAATTATCGGCGCCATTCTTCTTGCCTTTTTCCCAAAGGAGAATGAAGGTGCAATCAAACAAACTGCGCTTGCGGTGGCAGCAGCTGATTTTTTGCTTTCTCTGTCTTTGTGGACTAACTTTGATAACTCCACTCACAATATGCAGTTTGGGCTTAATATCTCTTGGATAGAATCCTGGGGAATCAATTACCATATTGGCTTGGATGGTATTTCCTTGCTTCTCTATGTCATGACTACATTCCTGACGATGCTCTGTATCATCGCCTCCTGGGAAGTTAAAAAACATATCCGCGAATATATGATGGCAATGC
>CAZMXD010000211.1:0-3843 GCA_964570185.1 uncultured Nitrospina sp.
AGGCTCCATGGAAAAAATTTAAAATGACTCTTGAAAATAAATATGGTCAAGCAAATTCGGTCAACTGAATTTCAATAGCATCCAACCTGCCAATCCTTTTTGACCATTCAACTCCCGGTTCGAACCATTCCATACTGCTACCGCCATTAAAACAGACTGTCGAAACTGAACGTCATTGGGATCGTTATTGATAAGATCACGTTTGAAAATCAAACGCCACTTACCGTCTCTCCATAGACCAGTCCCTTTCGCATTTTGCAAGCTTTGGTAGGTCAATGTACTATATCCCTCTGCGTTTAAATCTTCAACGGTTTGGTAAGCAAGCCGAGCTTTTTGTTGCACTCCAGGTTGGCCTTTTTCACCACCAATAGATTTCCACTGCCAGATATTTACTGGAACCCCTGGTTCCCCCATTGTTATAGAGGGAGGCTCCTTAGCAGATCGCACAGGAAACATTATAGCCGCGCGATCTACATACAAAGAGGAATGTTCAAAATTACCGTCTCGAGAATCATCTTTCCACTCCAGCATCACCAACAGTTCATCTTGATTTTTAACAGCACGTATTAATACTTGTTGGGTAGATGGGTTGGGCCATTTTGGATTGGTAATCATTTGCGGACCTAATTCAATAGTAACAGGAGCCGGCGACTTTTCCCCAGTCCAAAATGGGTCAAAAGGGTTATCCGTAAAACTCCCATCATAATTGATAACATTAATTACCGGGCCACAACTACCTTCCGCCAGACAATCTTCAACATTTGAAGAACAACCCAAATTACCAAATAAAAATATAAGACTCAGAAACAAATGCCCTGGAATCCTCAAACACATATTAATTACGGAAATTAGAATTGAAAAATCAATCCCTCAAGTTGGGATTTTAGTTCTGAAGTATAGGGGCCCACTAAAATAAAATTGAGTTTTTTCGAATCGAAGACTTTTCTGGCTACCTCCAACATTTTTTCAGCGGTTATAGATTCAATAAGGATTTTTTCTTCATCCAAAGTCATTTCCCGCGAATAAAGATGAGGGAACGCATAGCGTACCACCTGCTTATACGGGTCATCTAATTCCGAATCAAGATCGAAAAAATATCTCTTTTTAATATGAGTAAGTTCCTTCGAGGTTGGTCCTTCCTTAGAAAACGTCTTTATTTCCTTTAGCAGAATTTGGGTCACCTCTACTACTTTTTCCAGCCTCACTGTGACATCGAAATCCATAGTTCCAATGTCCGACATGCTAGTGGCACGACATTCCACAGAATACACTAATCCCCGCTCTTCTCTAAGAACCCGTTGAAGCCTTGAAGTAAATCCATCATCAAAAATCCGACTAATCAGCGCCAAAACAAAAAAATCAGGATCATTATAGGAGCAAGTACGGAAACAAATCTGTAATCCTATCTGGCTGTCTGAATCTTTCTGGAAATGAAGTCCAGGCTTGTCCTGCTTTTCATCAATACTTCCAATAAAATGATCTTTAGAAAAAGGTTCGAATCCATTATTCAGGTTTGAAAAATATTTTTGGCTAAGCTCCCAGGTTTGGGTATGCAAAACCGGACCCCCAAATGCCAGAATCATATTTCTCGCTACGTAATGCTTTTTAAAGTATTCCTGCAACATTTCGGTGGTAATAGCCTTGATCGTTTTTTCCGTACCAATGGTTGGCCATGCCATCGGTGTGTCCGGATACAACAATCCACAAGCCTGATTATTTATATCTACGTTTACACCTTCTTCATTGAGTTCTTCAAAATATTCCTCAAGGATTATTCCACGCTCTAATTCAATTTCCGGAAAAGTCGGAGAAGAAAAAAATTCCGCAAATAACTCCAATCCTTTTTCTAATTGCGGAATATGGGGACTAAACCCATACTGTGTGTATTCTCCCAATGTAGATGCCCTGAGATCGCGCCCAATATTTTCAAACTCCATATTTAACGCAATAGAATTAGGATATTTTTGGTTACCACGAAACATCATATGTTCCAGAAAATGTGAAATACCATTATTTTGAAGGTTCTCATAGCGCAATCCCGCACGCACAAACATTGCAACCTCCATAGTATGAATGTGCGGCATTTCCACAGTAACCACTGTCAAACCATTGAACAAGGTGTCACTAAAATATTTCAAAGCCAATTCTTTAATTTTCATATTTACTTCGGTATTATAAAAACCCCATCAGGGTCGATTTTACTATTCAAATTTGAACAGTTATTATGTCACAAACCAATCCAAAAAATGAGTCTGGAAACTGGTCTGAAAATGACTGTCAAATTGGGTTAAACTTTATCAGAAATAAGGGAATATTGGGTTTATTCAAACAAAATTGCATCTTCACCTAATAAATTTTGAATTTGCTCAATAACCGCATCGGAGGGTTGAATGCGGAGGTCTTCGGAAACGGTGACCACTCGCTCCTTATTGTCTGGAGAGATAAAATGCAGCCTTGTATCGTTATTTCCTTTGTGAGCCGACAAAATTTCTTTAACAGCATACAATGTTTCTTTTTCCAATCCTAAGGTCCGAAAATGGATCATCACCCTACCCTGAAATCGCTGCTTCGCTTGGATCAATGGAAACACTTCCCTGGCAATTACTTTTGGCATATTACCATCAGCATCTACCTGTCCCTTCACCAGAATAGGTTCTTCTGAATGTAAAAGAGATTCTACCTCCGTATAAATTTCAGGCCACAGAATCACTTCAATAGAACCATGCAAATCTTCCAGCGTAATAATGCCCATTTTATCTCCCTTACGGGTTGTTTTTGGAAGATGCTTGATGGGGATGCCGGCAATGCTAACCGCTTTACTAATAACAGACTCAGCGACCGATGCTGATGTAGCATCGGTAAACCAAGCAAGGTCTTTGTTAAATCGGTCAAGAGGATGCCCTGTTATATAAAATCCTATGCTTTCTTTTTCAAATTTTAATCGGTCCATCTCATTCCATTCATCCACATGACTTCCATTACCTTTCTCGAAAACCTGATCTTCGGCGAAAGTATCAAACATACTCGACTGGCCCAGTTGTTTATCGCGTTGTTTGGCTTGTCCCTGCTCCATTGAAGCTTGAAGATCTCTTAACATTTTTGCTCGGTTCTGCCCAAGTGAATCGCAAGCACCGCTTTTTATTAAACTTTCGAAAACACGCTTGTTAGCCAATTGAAGATCTACGCTTTCACATAACTCGATCAAAGATTTAAAGTTTCCCAAGTCTTGTCGAGCTTCAATAATATTATCGATGGCTTTAGTTCCAACATTTTTAATGGCACCCAAGCCAAACACGAGTTTATTATTCGAAACGGAAAAATCACGATCGCTTAGATTCACATCTGGAGGCTGAACCGCTATATTCATTTCACGACAATCATGAATATAACGTAAAACCTTATCCGTGTTGTCCATATCGCTCGTGATCAAAGCCCCAAAAAATTCCAAAGGATAATGAGCTTTAAGATAAGCTGTCTGGTAGGAAATTTGCGCATAAGCCGCGCTGTGAGATTTATTAAATCCATAACCCGCAAATTTTTCCATCAGATCAAAAATTTTCTGCGCTTTTTTAACAGCAATGTTATTAACCTGAGCCCCTGCCATAAATTTTTCGCGTTGCGCGGCCATTTCTTCTGGTTTCTTCTTGCCCATCGCTCGACGCAATAGGTCAGCATCCCCTAAGCTGAATCCAGCTAAAACACTGGCTATCTTCATAACTTGTTCTTGATAAAGAATCACCCCTTGAGTTTCTTTGAGGATACTCTCCAATTGTGGCAGGTCAAATTTCAACTCCATCGTTCCATGCTTACGTTTGATAAAATCATCCACCATGCCACTTTCCA
>CAZMXD010000212.1:0-3840 GCA_964570185.1 uncultured Nitrospina sp.
GATACGACCTATTTTATTCACAATCGTCATATTAACCCGACCAATATCTGTATACACAGCTGCCAGTTTTGCGCGTTTGGAGTGAAAGAAGACCATCCCCATGCTTATGAAAAATCTTTGGATGAGATTTTCTTAGATGCGGAAAAATATAATGGTGGCGATGTCAGCGAATTTCATATTGTGGGTGGGCTGCATCCAGACCTGCCTTTTGAATATTACTTGGATATGTTGAAGGGATTGAAGGAGCGTTTCCCTTACGTTCATATTCAGGCTTTTACAGCTATTGAGCTTGGCTATTTAGCGGAATTGGCCAAACTTCCATTAGATGAAACTTTAATGATACTTAAGGATGCAGGCCTAGGCTCGATCCCTGGAGGTGGTGCTGAAATATTTGCAAAAAGAGTGCGGAGAAAAATTTGTGGTGAGAAATTAATCGCGGAAGATTGGCTGAATGTTCATAAAACGGCGCATTGTCTGGGATTGAAAAGTAATGCGACCATGTTATATGGTCATCTAGAGACTATGGAAGAACGGGCCGATCACTTAGTTCGCTTAAGGGAACTACAGGACCGGACAAATGGATTTGTCACTTTTATCCCTCTGGCATTTCATCCTGAAAATACGGTATTGCAGTTTTTAAAGACCACGCCTGGTCAGTTAGACCTCAGGGCATTGGCCGTTTCCAGATTGATGTTGGACAATTTCCCTCATGTAAAAGCTTTCTGGATAATGATTACACCAAAAATTGCTCAGTTAGCACAATCCTTTGGTGCGGATGATATGGATGGAACTGTAGTTGAGGAAAAAATTATACATGCTGCTGGAGCAGCAACGGATCAGATATTTCATCAAGATCAAATAATCCATATGATTAAAGAGGCTGGCAGAAAAGCAGTTGAACGAGATACTCTTTATGAGAACGTTGAAGTTCGAGAGGTTGGGGTTTAACAGAGCACCTATTTTTTGTGATCGAGTTAAAATCCGATGATTCTCCCACCTGGTTCTGTATAAAAACCTAATTACTCCAGGCCTGCCAATTAACAAATAAATCTATAGAGGGTAAGTTAGATAAAGCATTACCGAAATGTGAAATTAAAGATGGAAATGAAACAATTATTCAATAAAAATGGGCTGATAGTGAAAAATAACTTAAAAGCAATTCAGGAAGAATTGGTTCGTGGAACTGGTTTCGTCATGGGAGAAAAAGTTTCGGCATTTGTTGAAAGAGAAAGTCTCCATGAGAAACATATTGTGGTTTCCGTTGATGATGGGAGAACCGCTCCAATAGAAAAAAGATTTGTTATGGGAAGGATGAAAGAGGCGCTTGAGTTATTTCAGAGCAAGTTAAGTGGCCATCATGGAGGAATATAAAAAGCTTGGGGTTTCAATACGAAATAAACTATCTGGATGGCGAACTTTTTATTTATAGTTTCGTTGTAAAAATAAATGTTTTCAAAAAGAGAACCGATTTCTAGCTTTGCATTATTGTCCAACCCCGAGAGTGAGAACAGGGCTGTTATCTTTTATCTTTCCAGCCTGCAGGGAAAAAATTTGTGACAATAAGGCAAATGTTGATTTGGATTTGAGATCTGAATCGTCAATATAAAACCATGTGTCTCTATAAAAAACCATAAGAGTTGTATTTTCAGGTCGACTGGATTTGGACCGGATCCTCAGAATTTCCCCGGTAAGTTCTTTCCAATCAAATACTTCTCCGGATGATTTAAGCGTGCGTGTAACCTTTCCAGATTTCATGTCTTGTTCGGGAGCTTCTACTGCCTGGGAAAGATAAAATAATATTCCTAAAAGTGATCGGGTTACAACTCTAATTTGGTCGGATTCATTTTGTTTCGCAGAGAAAGTGAAGACATACTTTTTCTTTCCAGGTTCTAGATTGAGAATTTTTGCAAAGTTTTTTGCGGGTTTGAGGTTTTTACCTTCTTCAGTAATTTGTAAAAGAATTTGGGGAGTCCCGTTTTGCTTTTGGAAAACAAGATTTATAACATCCTGGGATTGAAGTTCTCTTAAATATTTTGTTGCATTAATGAATTCTTTAAATTTAGGAGCTTTTTGAGGCGTTGGGCCGGATGCCCCAGGAGCGTTTTTTACATTGTTCATGCGTTGAAAACATAACCGAAAGATTCTCTCAATGCTCCATCCTGAATGATATAAAAGAGTGATGGTTTCTAATGGTAGAGGTGAAAGCACGCGCTGAATAAACTGGTCTCCCTGTAAAGGAGAATATGTGACCGTAGGTTTTTCAGTTACACCGACCGATCCGCCCAGACCAAAAATTCCATTTATTCCTTCTTGTAAAGTCGTGCTGGCATTTGCAGATGTGGATAACGTGAACTGAGAGGCAACGCTGCTTACTTCCATAAAAAAAGGGGTATCTCGGTATTTTAGACGCGTGAGATTGAGTAATAATTGTTCGTCATTGGTTTTTTGAACGGCTAAATTGTAGTTGCTTCGTTCGCTCTTCAACGTGGTCGGGCCTAGCTTGGCGCAACCACTTATCAAAATGATAAGCAAGGAGCTTGTGAAAAATAGTGTTTGGCTAATCCAAAGAAACTTTAATTTCATTTTATAGGGGTTGGAGATTTAGTAGTTTTAATCTTATTTCTTTAATTGTTCCTGATTGGAAAAATGGAGAGTCGATGTTGGAAAAGCAATTTCTGCCCCGTGTTTTTCAATAATATTTATTATTTTTAACAAGACATTCTGTTTGACTTCATGAAACTGTATCCAATCTGTTGTTTTAGTAAATGTGTAAATAAAAAAATCAAGTGAAGAAGGAGCGAAGCAGTCAAAGTTTACTATGAGAGTTTTTTCAGTATCAATATCAGGGTGACCTTTTAACATTTCTTTGACTTGTTTTATTATGATTTCCATTTTGGAAATGTCATCATAACGAATGCCAATTGTTTCTTTAATTCGTCTGTTAGACATCCTGGAAGGATTTTCAACTGCAATTTGCGAAAATATTGAATTTGGGACAAATAAAGGGCGTTTGTCAAAAGTTTGAATTCGCGTAACTCTCCAACCGATTTTTTCTACGGTTCCCTCTATTTCGCGATCGGGAGAGCGGACCCAGTCGCCTACCGCAAAGGGTCGATCAAGATAAATGAACAATCCTCCAAAGAAATTCGATAATAGATCTTTTGCGGCAAAACCTATTGCAATACCCCCAACGCCTCCAAAAGCCAAAACCCCCGAAATGCTGAGTCCTAAAGTTTGCAAAATCATTAAAATTGCCGCAATTCCAGTGGATATTCTCGCTAGTTTTGAAATTGCGTCCACGGTTGTAGGATCATAATCCTCATCACTTGCGAGGTAATTTTTTTCGGTTCTTTTAATGGAAAGTATTAGAAACCAGGCAAGGGATGCGACGATAATGGCATCCCTTAAAGGTTGAAAGGCTTCAAAAATTACAGCGCCTGTTTCTTTTTGAAAAATTTCCGCGGAAAAGGCTATGCCAGAGACCCAAATAATTAGACTTAATGGCCGAAGTATTGCGGATAGGATGGCATCGTTCCACTTATTTTTGGTCTCTTCTGCTTTTTTTGTCAATCTCCTAAGAACTATTTTTTGTATTAAATCTGCAATTAAGGATAAAAAAATTACCAAAAAAATTTGGAAAATATAGTTATTTTCTTTGGCTATAAAGCTTTCAAGTTCTGACATTTTGTCTTACGGAGTTAAAAAATTAGAATTGGATAAAATTTAAAATGTTCTTTAAGCTAAAAGATCGGCTGCCAAGGTTTTAAAAAAAACGCCCCACTTTGCGTGGGGCGCTATAGAAGCAAAAGGAGCTCCCGTTAACTTGGCGTTAACAAATTA
>CAZMXD010000213.1:0-3820 GCA_964570185.1 uncultured Nitrospina sp.
AAGTATTTTTAAATTTACAGATGGAGAAAAAGTAATAGGCATGATTGGTTTACCAGCTAAACCGGAAGATGATCAGAACCACACTCAAAGTTCTATGAATTTTGGGAATGAAACTGAATATATGGTTGCCAGTGCAAACGGATTTGGTTTCCGTTTTCCTATTTCCAATTTAGTGGAAACTACTCGATCCGGCAGGAAAATAATGAACTTGAAAAATGACGATAGAATGATAGGGATTGCTCCTGTTACTCAGGACCATTTATTTCTTGCTACTGCTCAAGGCAAAGCTGTTGTCATAGCTACCGAACAAATAACCCAGTTAATCGGCTCTGGTAAAGGTGTGATTTTAATGAAACCCGGAGACAGCCATTTGATAGGGTTTAAATTTGTCAACTTAAAACAAAAAGTCAATATAAGCTTTGATTCAGGCAAAGACAAAGAGATTACGGTTAAAAGCGTGAGACTTTGTAATCGTGGTAGTCAGGGTGTCATTATTTCAAAACGCAAAACCATTACCAAAATCACATAAGTAATATGGCTAAATATAATTCTAAGGATATCCAAGTTTTAGAAGGGCTTGAACCAGTGCGGAAAAGGCCGGGAATGTATATAGGATCGACCTCTTCGACCGGGTTACACCATCTTCTGTGGGAAATTTTAGATAACAGTGTTGATGAAGCTCTTAATGGTCATTGTAATAGTATTGAAATCTCCTTAGATTCCAATCAAGGTATTACTATTAAAGACAATGGCAGAGGAATTCCTATAGATTTATTCAGAAAAACAAAAAAAAGCGCAATGGAAGTTCTATTTACTACTCTCCATTCTGGAGGGAAATTTGACCAGGGTAACTATAAAGTGTCAGGAGGATTGCACGGTGTGGGCATGGCTGTTGTATGTGCCCTCTCTGATAGTATGAAGGCTACTTCCAGAAGAGATGGTTTTGAGTGGACTCAATCATATTCACGCGGAAAACCTATCTCAAAACTTAAAAAAGGTAAGTCGACAAGACATTATGGGACAACTGTATATTTTAAGGCGGATCCGACTATATTTCCGAGAGTTGAATTTAATACAAAATTAATCATGGAGCGCGCAGAATCCAAGGCTTTTTTAAATAAAGGATTAAAAATTATTTTTACCGAAAATAAAAACAAACATATTTTTTATTATCCCGATGGTATTAAGGATTATATAAAAAAGATAATTGGTAAAAAGCCTACTTTGATGGAAAGTCCAATTTATGTTGAAAAAGAAGATAAATCATTAAAACTGGAAACCGCATTTTTATGGACTCCGGATAACGATACGCAAGTTCTTTCCTTCGCAAACTCGATCCGCACTGTCGATGGCGGAACTCATGAGAATGGTTTTCGTAATGGTACGACAAAAGCTATGCGCGCATACATTGAAAGAAGAAAGCTGCTTCCTAAAGAAGTTTCTTCAATCACTGGTGACGATGTTCGTGAAGGGTTAATTGCCATTATCAACTTATACCTTCAAGGAGAAGTCGAATTTCAAGGACAAACAAAAGGACGTTTAAATTCTGAAATTACATCTCAGGTGGAAGTCGTTGTCAAACATTCCCTTGAACATTTTCTCAATGAAAATCAGACCTTGGGTGATGCATTAGCCAGCCGCGTAATTTTATCAGCTCAAGCAAGAATAGCTTCTCGTCAAGCTAAAGAATCCGTTCAACGAAAAACTAATATTTCCCATCGTTTAAATCTTCCCGGAAAATTATCTGATTGCGCGACCACTGATAAAGATCAGGCTGAGTTGTTTATTTGTGAAGGTGATTCCGCAGGGGGATCCAGTAAACAGGCAAGAGATCGAAAAACTCAGGCTATTCTTCCTATTCGCGGAAAAATCCTTAATGTGGAAACCGCATCTTTGGCAAAGACCTTAGCAAATACAGAAATACAAAACCTGATTTCCGCTTGTGGTGCTGGGATAACCCCTAAATTCGACTACAGTAAATTGCGTTATGGTAAAATTATTATCATGACCGATGCAGATGTAGATGGTGCTCATATTTGTACTTTATTACTTACTTTTTTCTATAAATACATGCCGGAAATTATAGAAAAGGGGCATCTTTTTATTGCTCAGCCACCCCTTTACCGTATTGATGTAGGAAAGAAACTCTATTACGCTGTTACCGAAAAAGAAAAAGATAACATTTTAAATGAACTTAATGGAAGCCAATATGAAATTGGTCGTTTTAAAGGCTTAGGAGAAATGCCGGCATCCGATTTAAGAGAAACAACAATGAATAAAAATTCTCGGTCATTGATTCGAGTCACTTTGAGTAATGCTCAAAAAACCAGTGAAACTGTGGCTCAGCTAATGGGTAAAAATGCTGAAACGCGATACAACTTTATTAAAGAAAAAGCTGAATTCGCACAAGACTTGGATATTTAACTTACTTCTGAATCTCCCTATAAGATTACGCCAATCGAAAAGATTTGATTCTATGTATTTTTAAAATTAAGCAGCGGAACCTATATAATCATTCATTTCATCTCGCCAAATTTTAATTTGATCTAAAGCGTTTAACGCAATTTTTTGATTTCTTTCCTTTTTATTTTTTATTTTCATTTCCTGCATCCAGAACAGGCCAAAATTGATATTCATAGGTTGAAAGTTTTTCTTACTGGATGTCGTTAAATAATTTATCAATGCCCCAAGGGCCGTGTCTTTAGGTGGTGCATTATAATTTCTTTGAGTTATTTTTGCCACGGCACTCAAACTTGCCAATAAACCCATACTCGCAGACTCCACATAACCTTCTACTCCGGTAATTTGCCCAGCAAAGTAAATTCCAGGCTTAGATTTAAGCTCTAGTTCATTATTTAATAATTCAGGTGTATTAATGAAAGTATTGCGATGAATAGCGCCCATTCTAAAAAATTCGGCTTTCTCAAGGCCGGGAATCATACGCACAATTCTTTTTTGTTCTGGATACGTCAATTTAGTCTGAAAACCTACTAGGTTAAAGGCAGAACTTTCTTTATTCTCTTTTCGAAGTTGCACAACTGCAAATGCTGTTCTACCCGTTCTAGGATCCACCAGGCCTACTGGTTTAAGAGGTCCAAACGCCAGCGTTTTTGGTCCACGTTCTGCAAGTACTTCTATTGGCATACAACCTTCAAAGTAAACAGGTTTTTCAAAAGATGCCATAGAAACTCTTTCTGCATTATTTAGTTCTCGAATAAATTCATAATATTTTTTTTCATCCATAGGGCAATTTAAATAATCAGCCCCACCCTTTCCATACCGTGAAGCAAAAAAAGCCGTATCATAATCAATGGAATTAGCATCAATAATTGGAGATAGCGCATCGTAAAAATAAAGGTATTCTTGTCCAATTAGGCGAGAAATCTCAAGAGAAAGCTTTGGTGAGGTTAATGGACCTGTTGCGATTATTACAGGGCCTTCTTCGGGAATTTCTTTCATCTCCTGTCGTTTTATAGTAATAAGCGGATGCTTAGAAATTTTTTCTGTTATTTCTTTTGCAAATAAATCCCGATCGACGGCTAGAGCAGAACCTGCAGGTACAGAATTATTGTCACCAGTTGAGATCACAAGAGAATTTAAATTTCGAAGTTCCTCTTTAAGAATATACGGAGCTGAATGAGGAAGATTATTGCCTAAGGAATTACTACAAACCAACTCAGCGCAGTTGGCAGTTTTATGTGCGGGGGTACGCTTTAATGACCGCATTTCATATAAAGCAACACGAATTCCTCTTTGGGCTGCTTGCCATGCCGCCTCGGAACCAGCCAAACCTGCACCAATAATGGTTAAAAAATCATTC
>CAZMXD010000214.1:0-3809 GCA_964570185.1 uncultured Nitrospina sp.
ATGGTTATTGCCTTATTCAGCAAAACGCGCTGTCTGAAGTAAACAGGGTAAAAAGCAATGAGCTGCTTTCAGGAATAAAAAATTTTATACAAGAGGGCACCGTAAATTTAAAAACACAAAAAGCAAAATCCAAATTTTTCTGCAATAATATTTCTAACAATTTTCATAATATTGTTTCTAGTGTGGGAATAAATTCAATAAAAGCTTCTCTTGACAAGGTCCCGGCAATAATTTGCTCGGCGGGTCCCTCCCTTGACAAAAACATTCAACTCCTTAAAGCCAAACGCAATAATTTTGTTCTAATTTCTGTCGCAACGGCCTTAAAAACACTTAAAGCAAATAAAATAACACCTGACTTTGTTATAACTATTGATCCCGAAGAGATAACTCTTAAATTCTTTGACTTTAAAAACAATTCACCAGGTACCTGGCTTGTTTATAGTCCTGTCGTTCCTTCAACAATTCCAAAATTCTTTAAAGGAAGACGGCTTATTTTTGACTCAAACTATAATCTTGCGCAATGGTTACAAAAAAATATAGGTGAAAATGGTACTTTAGGAAAAATATTCTCGGTCGCGCACGCAGCATTTCAATTTGCCAATTATATTGGTTGCTCGACGAAGATATTTATAGGACAAGATTTTTCGTTTGGAAATTATCGCCTTCATTCTAAAAGTTCCTATTATTTTCAAATAATGGAAGATCAAATCAATCAATATTTCACATTGAATTTATTAAACGAACAAAAACTTCATAAATATTCAAATAATATTATCGATAGACAAGGTATTTTTTCGAACCCATTATTTACCACTATTTCCCTTGATACCTACGCAAATATTTTTTCAGACACTATTGAAGCAGCCTCAAACACCATTAATTCTACCGAGGGAGGAATCGGAATAAAAAATATTGATAATATTTCCCTCCGCGAGGCAATATCTATTTATTGTGGCACTAATGTTTCCCACAAAATAAATAATATCCTCAATGCTCTGACTCCCAAGAAACATGATCTTGAAAAGACTGCAATTGCCGCTCAAAATCAAAAGATATTATTAGATTCTATTTTAGGAACTCTTAATAGTTTGGATAGAAATATCGTAACCGTTTCGACACTGACGGATGATATGAAGAAAGATTTTATTCACAAGATGGATGAAGTAGTAAAAACCATGTTGAAAGACAAAGAAACAACATTATTATTACAAGATTATAGTTATTCAGGTTTTTCTATCTGGAATCAAAGAACAAATCAGATCTTAAAAAAAAGAAACGCAATGGATACCAAGGAGTTAACGGATGAGAAATTTAAAAGAGACTATGACTTTCTTAAAGTTTTAAAGGATTCGGCAAGGTTTAATATTGCGGTATTTAATTTGTTTTTCAAGGAAGCCAACTCTGCTTAAATCTTACTTGCCTAAATAAAATTTCACCAGTTCCCAATTCATTCCTCATTTAAGAGGTTTTCTATCTCCGTTTCCAACCCGAACCCCGCACCAAACCACTTGCCACGAAGTTTTCCGCTTTTATCAATTAAAATAGTTGAAGGAGTGCCTCTTAATTGATAATTCTCAAAAGTCTCGGCAGTATATTTTTTATCCTTATAATAAGTCATCACCTGATCATTTATTTTTTTTTGGGTAGACTCAGGTAACTGAGAAAAGTTTGGGAAATCTCTGTCTATCATTTTTTTTGCATTATCCTTCGCGTTTAATGGATTTGCCTGAGAAATTTTATCCCAGGCGATCGGAAAAGATAATTTATAGGAAAGTTGATTGTCTTCGAGGATTCCCTGGTTATTCAATGAATACAATGTATCTCCAACCACTTCACCCTGATCAATTAACTTTTTTAAATTGTCCAAAGTATTCCATTGATAATCTTCGAAGGCTGTCGCCAGCCCCCAAAAAAGAATAGGCCTGCTTTTGAATTTCATATAGGACTCTAGAAATTCGGGAAAACCGCTAATAAAGCATCCCGGGCAATTAACCTGAAATACTTTTATTACAATATTTATTCCCTTTTCCCGGCTGATATTTGAAGGGCCTCCTTGAACCCATTCAGCTATATTCAGGTCGGGAGCGGGCTCATTAATTTGAGGCATTAGCAGATTCTTTACTGATACTATTTATTAAATGATCAATCATTGGCTTCATCCTTTCTGGAGGATTTTTAGAAAGGGCCTCATTTAACAAATAAAGTGCTCTACTCTTTTCTCCCTGCATATTATCAATAATGCCAAGCATGACATAAGAATTAAACCTTTTATCACCCATGGCATAATCATCTATGATTTTTTGAAAATGCTGTCTAGCCTTGGGATATTTCTTCAATCTGTAATAGGAAGAACCCATTCCGAAGTGAATATTATCCAATAGGAAAACAGGGGGACTTTGTTTGCCAAGCCTATTAAATAACTTGAGACTTTTTGAATATTTTCCTTCACTGAAAGCCTTCATGGCAGAATTGTAATCTGCAGTAGAAAAAATAACAGGAGGTTTAACTACAGAAAGTTTTCTTAGTTTTTTTCTCTGTTTTTCATATTGAGCACGAGCTTTTTCCAGGTCGGACCGCATTGCTTTATTACGGTCCATTTCTTTTGAAATTTGGTTGGCAATATTTTTCTCGGCAGATTTTATATCGGAGTCGGTTTTTCGTATTAGCTCAGCCATCGAAGCTTCTTGGTTTTCCAAAGAGCCTTGGTTAACAAATAATGTCTCGACTTCATTTGCAAGATTATCCAGGTCTGTTTGTGTTTGTCTTCTTTTGGCAAGCGTTTCTTCATCAGGCGGAGTCCAGACATGCATTTCTGATGGGTTTGCGGACCAGTTTTTAGGCGACGATGGCAAGTAACCACTACAACCTGACAAAAAAACGGTAAACAATATTAAAAAAAAGGCCTGAAAAATACTTTTCATATAAACTTGAGGTAATATAATTTATAATATCTCAATATTAATTTTATCGGAAATCCCCTTAATTTTCAACTCTTTACAAAAATGAAAGATTATTACTCCGTACTAGAAATCAAAAAAAGCGCCTCTGACGATGAGATTAAAAAAGCTTATCGCAAGTTGGCCATGAAGTATCATCCTGACCGCAATAAAGGCGACACCAATGCCGAAAACAAGTTTAAGGATGTAAGTGAAGCCTATGCGGTCTTAAGCGACAAAAAAAAACGTCAGCAATACGACCAGTTTGGATCAGAGGGTTTTCATCAAAAATTTTCTCAAGAAGACATCTTCAAGGATTTCGATATCAATGAAATTCTTAGGGGATTTGGATTTGGTTCCGGTCCTGGACCAGGAGCGGGGAACCCTTTTCAAGGTAATCCTTTCGGTGGATTTGGCAACCCCTTTCAAGGTCAGCAACGACCAACAACCCCTCCCCCACCGCTTGTAAAAGATCTTTCCGTAAGTTTTGAAGAGGCTGCATTGGGAGCGCAGCGAAACATTTCTATTTCAAGAAACGGTGTTGTTGAAGAAGCAAGCATTAAAGTTCCGGCAGGCATTGCTAATGGAAAAGTGCTGCGTTTGAAAGGAAAGGGTCACTCAGATCCTCATGGAAATAAACAAGGGGACCTACATTTAAAAATTCAAATTCTTCCTCATCCAATTTATAGGAGAGAAGCGCAAAATGTTGTAATCGATGTGGAAATTAAATTAACCGATGCGATGTTAGGGACCACGATAGAAGTCGAAACATTAAACGGCATTAAAGGGGTCAAAATTCCCGCCGGGACACAAAATAATGCTAAGTTGAGGCTAAAGGGTGTAGGAATAAAAAACTCGTCCGGAAAACAAGGC
>CAZMXD010000215.1:0-3800 GCA_964570185.1 uncultured Nitrospina sp.
GTGCAGAGGGTCCCCGACACTGAAAGCCAAGGACGCATCCACACATCCGCTGTTACAGTCGCCGTTCTTCCAGAGGTAGAAGACGTGGATATAAAAATTAATCCAGCCGATATTAAGATAGATGTCTATCGCGCATCTGGTCCAGGTGGACAAAGTGTTAACACGACCGATTCTGCTGTGAGACTTACATACGTACCCACTGGAATGATTGTTACATGTCAAGATGAAAAATCACAACACAAGAACCGTGAAAAAGCAATGAAAGTTTTAAGAGCTCGGTTGTATGACGAAGAACAAAAGAAAATGCATGATGAACAGGCAAGCGAAAGAAAACAGCAGGTTGGTTCGGGCGATCGTAGTGAACGTATTAGAACCTATAATTTCCCTCAAGAGCGAGTAACAGACCACCGTATTGGTCTTACCCTGCATAAATTGTCTGCGATTATGGAAGGATCTCTTGACGAGGTGGTAGATGCCTTGAGCCTGCATTTCCAATCTGAAGCTCTAAAAGGTAATGGCTAACAAATTTAAGGAATAACAATACCGATTTTAACAATGGATAAAAATATTGGTACATTTTTAAGCTGGTCTGAAACTCAGTTGACTCAGGCGGGTGTTCTCTCTCCTAGACTGGATTCTGAAATTTTGCTTGCTCACAGTTTAAAGCTTTCTAGGACAGAACTTTTTATGCATGGCACAAGAATTCTCAATAAGGCGGAAAAGAATTGTGCGGAAATTAATGTTAAACGCCGCGGCAAACGGGAACCCGTTTCCTTAATTACTGGCCATGAGGAATTCTGGTCTTTAGATTTTAAAGTCGATGAAAATGTTCTAACACCGAGACCCGAAACGGAATTGTTAATCGAAACAGCTCTAAATTGTCTACCATCAACTTCTAAAAGTATTCTGGATTTAGGTACTGGGTCGGGAGTTTTAGCCGTGGTTATGGCTAAAGAGATTAACGAATGCAAAGTCACAGCTATGGAAATTGATTCCAAAGCTTTGAATGTCGCTAAAGAAAATGCAATCAATCACGGTATGGGAGATAGAATTAAATTTCTTTGTAAAGATTTAATAGAAGAAGATTGGGAGGGGCCTTATTCTATGATTTTATCTAATCCTCCATATATTCCATCCGCAGATATCAAAAAAATCATGCCAGAGGTTAAGAATTATGAACCTAGAAAAGCATTGGATGGCGGTATAACGGGTATGAAATTTTATAAGAGTATAATTCCAAGGGCGATTTATCAGCTTGAAGAAAACGGATTTTTGATTTTAGAGATTGGCCATTGCCAAGCGTATGAGGTTATAGCTTTATTGGATCAATTTCCAAACTACCAAAAGGTAGAAGTTATTAAGGATTATTCAGGATATGACCGTGTAGTCAAAGCCCAAAAGGTTGGCTCTTATGGATAAGATAGTGATCGAGGGTGGAAGACGACTCGAAGGTACCGTTAAAATGAGCGGTGCGAAAAATGCGGTTTTGCCTGTTCTTGCGGCAACTCTTCTTACAGGAGGAAGAAACATTATTGAAGGGGTTCCCAAGGTTCGAGACGTAACTACTATGATAAAACTTTTGGAAGGTTTAGGAGCGGAAGTAGAAAGTTATCGTAATGAAAAAATAATTCTGGATACTTACAATGCAAATAATCCGGAAGCACCTTATGATTTAGTTTCTACAATGCGTGCTTCGTGTTTAGTACTGGGTCCGTTGTTGTCAAGGTTGGGTAAGGCAAGGGTTTCTCTTCCTGGAGGTTGCGCAATTGGAGCACGGCCTATTGACCTCCACATTAAGGGGTTACAGGAAATGGGAGCAGAAATCAGGATTGAACAAGGTTATGTCCACGGAAAAGCACATCAGTTGAAGGGTACCCAGTTTTACTTTGATACGGTTTCGGTAACAGGTACGGCTAATTTGATGATGGCAGCAGTGCTGGCAAATGGCGAAACTATCTTAGAAAATGCCGCTAAAGAACCAGAAGTGGTTTTTTTAGCTGATATTTTAAATTTAGCTGGTGCAAAAATTTCTGGTCAGGGGACCGATATTATAACTATCCAAGGAACCACTTCCCTTGATCCGATAAAGTGTACTATTTTTCCTGACCGAATCGAAACGGGAACTTTTATGATTGCAGCTGCAATCACCCAAGGGGATGTCACTATTGAAAACTGTTTTCCAAAACATTTAGAACCGATTATTTTGAAGCTTCAAGAGGCTCGGGTAGGTATTGAAATCGAAAAAAATAAAATACGAGTGTTAGGGCAAAAGGACTCTATTCGTGCTGTTAATGCGAAAACAAATCCATATCCCGGATTTCCTACAGATATCCAAGCCCAGTTCATGGCTTTAATGACTTTGGCTCAAGGACAGAGTATTATAATGGAAACCGTTTTTGAAAACCGATTTATGCATGTAGCCGAATTAAAAAGAATGGGTGCCGATATTTCGTTAGATGGACACACGGCGATAATTAATGGCGTGAAAGGTCTTTCGGGTGCTCCGTTAATGGCCACTGATTTACGCGCCAGTGCTTCTTTAGTTTTGGCAGCGCTGGCAGCTAAAGGTCAGTCTGTTATATCGCGGGTTTATCATATTGACCGCGGCTACGTAGCCATTGAAAAAAAGTTATCGCAATTGGGTGCCCAGATAAATCGAGTAAAATAAGATCTTCTGTTTTTCATCTTCGTTGATAGCAACGATCACTTGTTTTGCAGGGAAAGAAATAATTTTGATTTGTGTCCCCTCGCTAGAGTAGGATGCGGCTAAAGACTAAAGCTATGAATGAATCTGGGCCCCTATACGATCAGGACCTTAAGAGCATTTTATTGTTGATGCCAAATTGGATCGGTGATGTGGTATTGACTCTTCCAGCATTACAATCCTTACGTCGGGCCTACCCCAAAACGCATATTACTGCGATAGTAAAATCTCCCTCCGATGAGTTACTTTTAGGGCACCCCGCTTTTAATACGATTATTGCTTTGCCTTCAGGTTCAAAATCGGGCTTTTGGAAACGCATAAAATTTGCGCTCAGCTTAAAAAAATATCAATTTGATTTGGGTGTTGTTTTGCCAAATTCATTTGAATCGGCATTTCTTTTAAGTTTAACGGGAGCAAAACATAGACTGGGGTATAACACAGATGGAAGAGCTATATTCCTAACTTATCCCATAACCACAACTACATATTTAAAAAAAAGCCAATATCGTGTTGATTATTTTTTTAAAATATTTTCGCCTCTTAAATTAGATTTTCCTGATACTAAACTTAGTTCGGTTTTTAGGCAAGAAGGCGATATATCGATTCGCCAGACTTTATTAGATATTAAAATAGACGAAAATGAAAAATTTATAACCGTGCACCCCGGTACTTCAAAGATAGAAAGAAGTTGGCATGCGGAACGTTTTGGTATTTTGTGTCAAAAAATTTATAAAGAAGATAAAAAAAAAATTGTTTTACTGGGAACGCAATCAGAAAAAGAATTACTCAATAAAATAAAAAATTATTGCCCTTCCGAAGAGGTTAAGATTGCTCCTGTAATGAATTTAAAAGTTTTGGCAGGACTTATCAAAAAAAGTCAACTCTTCATTGGCAACGATAGCGGGGTGATGCATTTAGCTGCTATGGTTGGGACTCCTGTTGTGGGTATATTTGGGCCTGGACACCCAAATACGACTGGACCCTTTATGGCACCAGCAAAATACGAAATACTAACACAGAATTATTCTTGTTCTCCTTGTCGACAAAGATTTTTTAAGGAATGCAAACCGTCTCCGAATAATAAACCTTATTGCCT
>CAZMXD010000216.1:0-3778 GCA_964570185.1 uncultured Nitrospina sp.
TTAAGTAAACCCATTGGAAAAGACGCAAATCACATCCATATGGGAGACGGATCAAAATGCAAAACCTTAAACCTCGCGGCAGGCAAACACGCTATTCGAGCCTTATTTGCGAAGGGCAATCATGTGCCTTATGATCCCGTTTTGACCACAAAAGTTTCCATTGAAGTGTTAGCAAATGTATCTATAACCAGCCCTCCAAAAGGGGCGATGGTTACGGGTCCTGTTAAAGTATGTCTTAAAACTTCTGGGGTAAAAGTCGAACCAGCAAAAAAAGGCGTTAATGATGGAAAGGGCCATCATCATCTTATCGTGGATGTCGATCTTCCTAAAGACTTAAGTAAACCCATTGGAAAAGACGCAAATCACATCCATATGGGAGATGGATCAACTTGCAAGGAACTTAAATTACCATCTGGAAAACACACTATAAGAGCTCTCTTTGCAAAGGGAAATCATGTTCCCTACGATCCTGCTCTAACAACAGAAGTTACATTTAACGTTAAATAATCTTCTTCAAGCACACGGCCTAGCAGTCATTCTAGGCCGTGTGAGGAAGCACTTCAGCCTTGCGCCTCATTCCCACCCTGTAAAGTTTTCATTCAAAAATCTGTTATAATTCAACATTAACAATATATTCTGTTCTTACATCTTTTTAAATCCAACATAATATGTTTAGTAGGAAGACCCATGCTCTTCAATATCAAATTTTTTCATTATAAAAAATTACTACTTTGCTGCGTTATTTTAGTCTCTCTGGTTTGGACAAATACAACCAGGGCTTATGAAGTAAACAAAAATGCTGTTGCTTTACTCATAGCAAAAAATAAAGCAGGCAAAACAGTGGGAACGGGATCTGGCTTCATAGTCAAACCTGAAGGAACTCTGTTAACCAATTATCATGTGCTCGTTGACGCACATTCTGTCAAAGTTTATTTACCTAACGGAACCAAAGTAGCTGTAAAAGAAATTTACAAAATTGACCGCATCAAGGATTTTGCGATTTTAAAACTGGAGGAAGGCCCATACTCAACCTTAGAACTTGGGGACTCCACCGAACTAAAAGATTATGATTACACCAGTGCTTTGGGGTATTTATCTGAGAACGTAAAAGAAACTAACGGGACTATAAAAGGAATCATTGCGCAAACTTACGGATTTGTTCTGGGCATACACCCACAAGCACTTTCAAATGTTTCGTTTATATACACCACGACGGAATTTGGTCCTGGGTTCAGTGGGGGCCCCGTTGTAGACAAATTAAACAAGGTAGTGGGAATTGCTACTATTGAGGGTCGTTCGATCAACCTCGCTATTCCCATACAACATATAAAACCCTATTTAAATGAAACAAATACATTCGATTTTCATGAACTTTTGCGACAAGACAAAACTTCTAAAGAAGCGATGTATTATAGAGGAAACTTCTACCTGCACGAATTGAGCGACCCTAATAAAGCTATAAATGAGTTTGAAAAAATACTGAAACAGGATCCGAACTTTACTTTGGCGCGTTACGATCTTGCACTTGCTTATCGTAATCTTGGAATGGAAAAAGAAGCAATATTGCAATATGAAAAAACGATTGCATTGCAACCTAATTTTCCAGAAGCCCTATCCAACCTCGGAGGATACTATTTTCGTGCCGGAAAAACTGAACAAGCAAAGAACCTGTTTAAAAAAGCTATTACAATCTATCCTAATTTTATTCAAGCTCTATCCAACTTAGGAGCAGTGCTAAATAAACTCGGAAAACCAGAAGAAGCCATCCCATATTTAAAAAAAACTTTAACTTTGAATCCCGAATTTGCAATAGCAAGTTTTAATTTGGGTAATTCTCAGTTTGCCCTGAAGCATTTTGAACAAGCACAAAAATCTTTTGAACGTTCGGCTGAGATGGGACTCGATTTTCTTTCCATGCACTGGAAACTTTACGAAATCCATCTTGGAAGGAAAGCTTATAAAAAAGCTGAAAAGGAACTGCAAATAATTTTGGAGATGGATCCTCTTAACGAAGAAGCGGGAAAAAAGTTTTCAGAACTTCCCAAACTTCGTTAAATTTCTTCCTTAAAAAATTCGAATGGCTTCTATTACCACGGAAAAAACAGAAAACATACTTTCTGGTGAGCATTTATCCAGCGTATCTTCTTGGGTATGCCAATAAGGATAATCGAAGTCAATCAAAACCGTAGCAGGAATACCAATTTTGTAAAAAGGGTAGTGATCATCAAAGATGGTATATTTTGCTTTTGATATAAACGATTTTACTTTCTGCTTTTCGGCAATAGCGTATATCTTATCAAGAAAACCACCACTTCCTTTCATGGAGTATGCCTCCTTAAAAATTTGGAGATCTTTATCCCCAATCATGTCTAGAACTAGCACCCAGTAAGGCCAGGATTGTCGATTTTGTTTGAGAAGGTTTTGCGCATAGTTAGTCGAGCCTAGCAAATTAAGTCCAGAACCCTTGGCTCCAAAATCTTCTCCATCAAAAAAAACGAGATGCACGGGTCTTGGCATGGGGTTTTGAAATAAATAATGCGCAAGACCCAATAAAACTGCAGTAGAGGAGCCTCCATCATTAGCTCCAAGAATCGGCATGATTCGTTTTTTAGGATCACTTTCTTGGTCTGCAAATGGACGCGTATCAAAATGGGATCCTATTAATATAGGCGCTCCTCCTTGGGTTCCAGCAAACCGTAGTTCCAAATTAACCATGGAAATTGTTTTTCCTTCGGATAATTGCACCATAAAGCGATGCTCTACAACACGGTCCGCATATTTCATTCCCACGCGGCTAATGAGTTTAATAGCATCTTTATAACCTTTACTGCCAGGGTTTCGTGGCCCAAATTCACAAATTTTTTCTAAATATTTCCAGATTATTCGAGAATACTTTTTATTTACCACCACATCACTAGACACAGAATTGATTGGAATCAGGAAAACAGTCAGGATACAAATAGAAATAAATTTGATTAATTTTTTTCTCATAAATTCTTTTAGACTTTAGGGTTTAAGTTGAGCTCTGTTCGAACCGCCATCCCGCCATTGAAAATAATCCTTTAGAATTATGCCATGATCAAAAACCAGCGATTGCGGAGGATCTGTAAATACCCGTGCGGCCTTAGCATCGGAGCCTGGTTTTAAATGTCCTTCGGCTTTGGCAATAAAAACCGTTGAAATATTATGCTGACGCGCATCTCTTGAAGGATCGGAGTATGTATGAAACTGCCTTAGCAACTCAATCTTCAAACCTGTTTCCTCTAATGCTTCCCTGCAAGCAGCCTCTTCAAGGGATTCACCGTAATCTACATATCCGCCAGGCAACGCCCACCCATAAGGAGGATTAGCTCTCTCAATAAGTACAACACCCTTCTCAGCTTCTATTATTATATCCACGGTTGGAATAGGATTATTGTAAGGCATAGTATCTTATTGAAATTGGAATGAATCATAACCAATTGGTAACTGAAACTAAAACACTAGAATTGTCCCAACAAATGATCTATTTTAAAACCCAAAATATCTTTAAGCTAGCTTGACTCTTTTTAGTTAAACCTGTATTTTAAAGAGAGTAAAGATTTAAAAGAATAAAATTAATTGCATTTTTAGTTAAAGTATCTAAGCCCAATGCCGATAGGCATGTATGAAGGCTCAGTTTGCTCTTGGGGGAGCGAAATAACAGGCCTTAATAACCGTAAATTAGCCAAATTAAAGAGAAAAGGCTGGTAAAATGGAAATCCCAGGCAACGATTTTCGAATTAAAAACAAAACCATT
>CAZMXD010000217.1:0-3776 GCA_964570185.1 uncultured Nitrospina sp.
CTGGTGCAATGCGAATACCACCTAGTCCTGGCCCTCTTCGGGTATTATCAATGGAAACAAAGCCCCAGGTTTTATTCGTTTCGGAATCAAATATCTCGTGGCAGGCTTCCTGCAGTCCCATAAAATTTTCGGAAAACCGTTCATGATCTGATAATTTTGGTAGCTGTCTAATCGATAAATTATTTGGGAGATTATTGATGACCATAGTTTTTTGGGTATTTAGATAGAACAATAGGCTGGCGAACAGGTTAGCTTAAGTTCCACTTAAATTAGTGCTTAATACTTACAATTTGTTAGATACTAAAGTAAAAATAGTTGGAAGAGTTAATAATCATTAAAAACCTTCATGAATCGGATAGCTTTTAGAATTAATTATTTTTAAGGTGGTGTAATACTTTTAATTTATTGCAATCCACTAACTATAATTTATGAATTGAAAAAAATAAGGGGTTAACCCAATGGAGTTAACCCCTCAATTATTTGGTAGCGGGGGCCGGATTTGAACCGACGACCTTTGGGTTATGAGCCCAACGAGCTACCAGGCTGCTCCACCCCGCATCGGATAGGTGCTTGTTAATTTATGCCTAATACTTTTAAAAAGTGGTGTTTGTCAAGCCAAGCTAAACTTCGAAAATATAAGTATTCGTAGAGTTGAATCCCTGTTTCAAAAAAGATAGATAAACTTGCGGGAAAAAATCTATTGTAATTGAAACAGGCCCTGCCTGGAAGAATTAACCAGTGGCAGAGCCTGATATTTTATAGAATTAAAGATTTGCGTTTTTGCGATCTGGATTACGGAAAAGAGAAGTCTCATTGCTCAATTCATCGACGGTCGGAAAAGTTTCGTCCGGATGTATTTTTTTAGCTTTTTCTAATAGATCTTCTTCTGTTTCTTTGTGATCCTCGTTGGGAATACAACAATCTACCGGGCAAACTTCTTGGCAGGCTTCTTCACCATGAAATCCGACGCATTCCGTGCAAAGATCTGCTTCAATTTCGTAAAAATCTTCGCCTTCGCTGATTGCTGTGTTAGGGCATTCTGGCTCACATACTCCACAGTTGATACATTCGTCAGTAATTAATGTAGACATCTCTTGTTCCTTCTAATTAGTTAATTAGGTAAAAGTTAATATATATAAAAAATGCTTTTATGTTCACAATTTACTGTAACGCTAGTTAATTCCCAGCGCTTACAAGGGTCTCCAAATTATAGTCAAATAAACAGCAAGTCAAGAGAATTTTTAGTATTCAGACTGAAATGAATTTTTTGCTATTTATTAGACAAACTCATTATACATGAGTAACTTGCAGATTAAATAATAAAAAAATACCTGTTAAAAATAAATTCTCAACCTTATTAATTCTTCAATTTGATATGATTTAATAATGATAATAAGAAAAGTTCTCATATACGTACCTGTGATTTTAATTCTTTTGCTTATGCAATCATTTTTCTGGGTACCCACATACGATAAGCAGGTTTCAGGGAACCCTGCAAGGCTAATTAAATATATTCAAGGATCAAGTGGCGATGCCCAGATACTGAATCCCATCCTTAGCGCAGATACCTCGAGTAGTACCATTAACGAGCTTATTTTTGACGGGCTCATCGATTTAGATGAAGATCTTAAATATAGGCCTCGATTGGCTAAATCTTGGTCACAGTATGAAGAAGCCTATTTAACTATTAATTCAGACTGGCTTTTACCTGGTTTGAATGCAGCCAAAAATGTGAATGAGTGGTCCGAAATCCTTGTAAAAACTGTGTCTGAAAATATTAAATGGAAGAACAATCTACGCACTATAGAAGTAATTGCTGGAGAAACAATTGAAGGAAAAATTGAAAATATTGGTTACAAATTAAAACAACCCGCCAAAATAAAATTTACTCTGAAAAATATTAATCAGGATTTTTTTGATCCGATCAAAAAGGTTTTAGGGAAAGATTATTTCAATCAATTTCCTTTTGAAAAGTATATAAAAGCAAAAGACTCAAATCAGCAATCCGATCTCGAAAAAAAATATAAGGATGTTCTGCATATAACTGAGCACAACCCCATTATTGTTTTTGATCTTAGAGAAGATGTTGTATTCCATGATGGACATCCATTTGATTCTGGGGATGTCCTATTTACCTATAACTCAATTATTAATCCAAAAGGCACCTCACCGAGAAAATCAGATTATGAACCTATAAAATCAGCAGTTATTGTTGGGACTTATAGAATAAAGTTTACCTATAAACGCCTTTTCTCACCGGCATTCAGTTCCTGGGCGATGGGGATCTTACCGGAGCACCTATTAAACGAAAAAAAACTAAAACAGGAAGCACTGCAAAGAGATCGCGATCCAGAAAAATTTATTATGCGAGATAGCAATTATGGAAGAAATCCAATCGGTACAGGGCCTTATAAGTTTGTGGACTGGAACTCAGACGAAGCTATAAGGCTTGTGCGAAACGAAAACTACTGGGAGGGACCCCCTGAATACGAAGAATATATAATGCGGATTATTCCAGATCCACTGACTCAGGAAATGGAATTTTATACTGGCGCTTTGGATAACTATTCCGTACAACCACATCAGGTATCACGGTTTTCAACAGAGAGTAAATTTCAGAGTTTTTCAAGTCTTGGTTATTTCTATTCCTACATTGGTTATAACATTCGCAATCCACTTTTTGCTGATGCAAAAATACGAACTGCCCTTGGTATGGCAATCGATGTTGATCCGATAATAAAGTATGTCCTTTACGGGGAAGGGGAGAGAGTCACTGGACCTTATCCAAAAATAACAGAATGGTACGATCCTGATATTAAACCATTACCCTATGATCCCGTGGCAGCATTAAAAATATTGAATAACCATGGATGGAAGAAAAACGTTGACGGATGGCTTGAAAAAGAAGGCAAACTCTTTGAGTTTAATTTGATTACCAACAACGGTAATCCTATCCGGAAAAATATACTTACCATAGTTCAAGAAAGTTGGCGAAAAATAGGGATTAAATGCAATACCCAGTTATTTGAATGGGCTGTGTTTTTGAAAGACTTTGTAAACACACTTAAATACGATGCCCTAGTTTTAGGGTGGAGTATGGGTGCCGATCCAGATCTTTATCAAATATGGCATTCGAGTCAAGCAGGACCCAATCAACTTAACTTTGTTGGCTATAAAAACCGCGACGCAGACCAACTCATAATCCGTATTCGTAAAGAGTACGAAAGATCTAAACAAGTCGAAATGGCCAGAGAGTTGCATAGGTTGATAGCACGTGATCAACCTTATACATTCTTATACGTTGCAAAATCTACCCAAGTGCTAGATAAACATATTGTAATAGTGGAAAAAGATGAACAAGGGGATGAGAAATATTCAAAAATTTATCCTACAAAAGATGGTCGTATTAAATACTATTTTAATAAGTGGAAAAAAATTCCGATAGTGCCTCAGTTTACTCCTACTGGATAAAATTATGAGGAAACAGCCAAAAAGAACCCCAAAGACCTAGCATTTAAATTAAAAAATTTAGTATAAATCATTGAATTTAAATATTTAATTTAGATTTTTTCTGTATTTCTTTAGTCGGAAGATAATTGATTTGATCATATAACAACCTTAAATTTATATTCAATAATTTTTTATTTTTTTCTAATTAAAACTAATATTGTTTTTAATAAATAATAGCAAAGGCTTTGATTATTAAACAGATTTGTTTATAATGCTGAGACCGAAAACCTTTCTATTTGAGATCTAATTATGAGTATTGATGACAA
>CAZMXD010000218.1:0-117 GCA_964570185.1 uncultured Nitrospina sp.
CGTCGTCGTCCTCGTCGTCGTCCTCGTCGTCGTCCTCGTCGTCGTCCTCGTCGTCGTCCTCGTCGTCTTCGGATGCTTCTCCTGATGCGGTATCCTCTTCTTCAGTCAGGGGTTCTG
>CAZMXD010000218.1:217-517 GCA_964570185.1 uncultured Nitrospina sp.
TGGCGGCAGAAGCTTCTTCAGCGGTTATGTCATCAGCCTCCGTTTTTTCTTCTTCGTCTTCTTCACTTAGAATATCGTCTAGGAGATCATCTAAATCCTCATCATCGTCTTCATCGTCCTCGGTTGCTTCTCCTGATGCGGTATCCTCTTCTCCAGTCAGGGGTTCTGTGGCGGCAGAAGCTTCTTCAGCGGTTATGTCATCAGCCTCCGTTTTTTCTTCTTCATTTTCATTAGAGTCCGCTTGAATTTCAGTATCACCGTCGATTAAGTCATCGAGCATATTATCCAGATCTGGCTCGG
>CAZMXD010000218.1:617-3747 GCA_964570185.1 uncultured Nitrospina sp.
TCTCACTTTCTTCGGTGGATTCGGCCTTGTCATCATCGCTGATAAGGTCATCGAGCATATTATCCAGATCTGGCTCGGTCTCACTTTCTTCGGTGGATTCGGCCTTGTCATCATCGCTGATAAGGTCATCGAGAATATTGTCAAGTTCCGAATCTGAATCTGATTCTTTTTTGTTTTCGCTATCTTCGGCCATATGTTTGTTGGTATTTCTTAAAGGTTTTTACGCAACGGCTGTAAGATCGTAACTTATTGATTTTAAGTAAATTAATATTAAAAGTATATTGTTTTTATCGCTTAAAAGTAATCTGTTTGAGGTATTCTAATCTATTACTTTAGTTGCTGGTAAGTAAATTGACAATTCAATCTCTATTTTAATATAATACGTCAGGTTTTAAAGTAATAGCGTTCCATATTTTCTGTTCTTCCCAAAAGGGTTCTCTGATCCGATTATCCTGTCCATTCAAAACCCCTAAAACCTTTTAGAAAAAGACATTCAAGATTTTCCAGCTCATAAACTGATAATAAAAAAATTATGTCGAATAGGATATTAAAAAAAATAACCCCGATTCTTTTAATACTAGCGTTTACTGGGTTCTTTACGGGTAAAACCCCTCATTACGTTAGTGGTTTATCGCCATTCTTTTCTGGCTTAGCTCGGATAGAAACGATTGTTTTTGGGAATGGTAAAGCGCTGCGTCGGGCGCAAAAACAAGATTATAGTGACAGGGTACGAAACCAAATTGAAAAAATAATTTCCAATTATCATACAGGTCTGGATGAAAAAAATGATATTCGAATTACGGAATGGATACTAGCAGAAAGCAAAAAATATGGTTATGACCCTCTTTTTTTAACAGCGTTAATTATAACGGAAAGCTCTTTCTATAATTGGGCTAAGTCGAACCGAGGTGCGCGCGGGTTGATGCAATTAAAACCTGCCACTGCGGTTGCTCTAGCCTCCGAAACGAGTCTGAAATGGAAGGGAACCAGGACTCTTTTTGATCCCGAGAAAAATATTGCTTTAGGAGCTTATTATCTAAATAAGATGGAAGCCCGTTTTGGCGATCTGAACCTCGCCCTTGAAGCTTATAATCATGGCCCTTCGCGGTTGAGGAAGTATCTTCGGGAGGGTTATCAACCTAAACGCTATTCCAAAAAAGTCTTAAAAAATTATAGAAAGTTACGTTTCCAGCCGATCTAGAGCGGGTTGTTTAGTTTATGGAAAGGTACCCGTTAAGGAAGCGGAAATGGAAAAACAACAAAAAATTTTTATTGCGAATGCCCGTTTAGTAAGCTTCAAAAAATACAGAGTTTTTTCTGTATTTTTACTGACGATGCTAGCGGGTTGTACACATTTGGAAGTTGAGCAAGCTTTTAAGGGGGAGTTGCGTCCAGGAAAAGCCAACAAAGTTATCGGGGAATATTGTCAAAGCTGCCATATACACCAGGATTTTGATCCGCCTCTTCATGTATCGAGTGTGCGCGGTCTTTACAAAAGGCCTGTTTTTAGAAAAGCTCGGGAATGTAGATCCTGCCATTATATTGAAAAACGTTGGATGTACAACCAACACAAGCGAAAAACCAGGATGCCAGCCGATGCAAACAGGGGGAAGTTTATAAAATTTGAAAAAAAAGAAATAAGCCGGTTAAGAAAGAAATAGGTTTTTAAATTGAGTTGTCACTATTGGTTGTAGAAATTATTGAAAAATCAGGAAAAGCTAAAACTCAGGTTTCTTGTTTATTTAAGTGGCCTATTTTATTAGGGTGCTTAGGTGTATTTCAAAACCAGCAGATTAAGTTTGGATGATGCTAGTGTTAGAAGAGGGATATTTCTGTTTTAAAAGCATTAATAATCAAAATTCAGAATAAAAAAACCGCCCGACTTTTTACCGGACGGTTTTTTACCTTTTCGAGACTACAGCAATTTTTTTTTAAATTACAAAGAATTTTTCAGAGTAGGCGCAGGTTTAAAGCCAACGGTTTTACTTGCCTTAATTTTAATTTCTTCACCTGTTTGAGGATTTCGACCTTTTCTTGCTTTTCTGGACCTTACTGTGAAAGTTCCAAAGCTAGGGTAGGCAAAGCGCTTCTCTTTTTTAATAGCTTTTGAAATGTTTTCAAAAGCAGCATCCACTACATCCCCTGCCAACCTTTTCGTTAAACCGTCATCTTTGCAACTTTTGATCACCGCATTGATAAGCTCATCTTTTGTCACGTTTAACCCTCCTCTCCTAGATTACGTAGGCTCATAAAGACATCGGGCGGCATTATATGAGACCAGCATAAAAAGTCAAACAAAAAAAATGGCTTGCCTATATTTTAATCAGTCCTGAAGGGAGATATCGACTCTCTTAATTTAAATATGATAAAATAAACTATTAAAACCATGAAGTGTTCAGGACAAAAATAAGCTTCGCAATAAAGAATTTTTTCATAACTTTAAAGTGTTTTGGCATGGAATGTTGGGAGGTATTATGGCCTTATTAAAAATAGCCAAGCTGGGAAATCCGGTGTTAAGGCAAATTGCTAAGCCAGTAGAAGTAAATGAATTGCTTAACCCAGATAGCGGTCTACAGTTATTTATCGATGATATGATCGAAACAATGCATCATGAAGGAGGGGTTGGGCTGGCCGCTCCTCAGGTAAATCGCTCCATTCAAATCGTAGTGCTTGAATACGCCGAAAATGAAAGGTACCCAAACGAGGTATCCATTCCCCTTACTATTCTGGTTAACCCCGTTTTGTCTGAATATAGCAAAGAGATAAAAGATGGATGGGAGAGTTGTTTGAGTTTGGCAGACTTCCGTGGATTGGTGCCAAGATCCACTAAAGTCACGCTAGATGCCTATAACAGGCAAGGAAAGAAAGTCCATAAAACGGTTTCAGGTTTTGAAGCGGTGGTATTACAACATGAGATTGATCATCTTAAAGGTTTTGTTTTTATCGATCGTATGAAAGATTTCAAACACCTGTCGTATCAGGAAGAGTTTGAAAAATTCTGGTTAAAAAAGGAAGACGTGCTCTCAACATAAATAATATCTTGGATTAACCATGGAAGAGGAAATCCTGCATTTATATCAGGAGCCTGCTATAGGTGCTTCTTATACCAATACCTATGGAGAAGAAAATA
>CAZMXD010000219.1:0-3743 GCA_964570185.1 uncultured Nitrospina sp.
TTACGATTACTACCAGCCAGAGGCTTACCTGGCACAAACCGACACGTACATAGAAAAAGATGCGTCTATCAATGATGAAATTGACAAGATGCGGCATTCCGCTACCCATGCGCTATTTGAACGCCGCGATGTAATCATCGTCGCCAGTGTTTCCTGTATTTATGGACTGGGATCTCCCGAAGCATACCAAGGTATGTTGCTTTTTCTAGAATGCGGAAAACTTATGGAACGCGACCATGCACTCTCCAAGTTGGTTGAGATCCAATATAAAAGAAACGATATTGATTTCCAACGAGGTACTTTTCGCGTACGTGGTGATGTGTTAGAAATACTCCCAGTATATGAAAGAAACGAAGCGATCCGCATTGAGTTTTTTGGTGACGAAATTGAACATATCTTGTCCTTTGACCCTATCACACGACAAACTATTGCTAAGCTCGACCGCATAGCAATATATCCAGCCAGCCATTACGTGACCCCTCAAGAACCCCTTCAAAAAGCAATGGTAAATATTCGCAAGGAATTACTGGAACGTATTACGTATTTTGAAAATGAAAACTTATTGATCGAAGCACAGCGAATTGATCAGAGAACTTTATTTGATCTGGAAATGATCAGAGAAGTGGGTTATTGCCAAGGAATTGAAAATTACTCGCGTCATTTAATGGCGCGCGAACCAGGGATGCCTGGGCCCACCCTGTTAGATTATTTTCCAGAAGACTCCCTCTATATCATAGACGAAAGCCACGTAACACTGCCACAATTAAGGGGGATGTATAAAGGGGATCGTTCTAGAAAAGAAAGTCTGGTGCGCTATGGTTTTCGCCTGCCCTCTGCGTTTGACAACCGACCACTCAAGTTTGAAGAATTTGAGAAACATATCCAAGATATTATTTATGTTTCTGCAACACCAGGGTCTTATGAAATGGGAAAGAGCGGGGAAAAAGTCACCGAACTGATCGCACGACCGACGGGGTTGGTCGACCCCGAGATCGAAATCAAACCCGTCGCTACCCAAGTCGATGATCTTTACAACCAAATTCAAACTCGCGCAAAAAACAATCAACGAACTCTGGTTACCACTCTGACCAAAAGGTTTTCAGAAGATCTCACCGAACATTTATCGGAAATGGGGGTAAGAGTAAAGTATTTGCACTCAGATATTGTTACCTTGGAAAGAACACAGATTATCCGGGAACTCCGGCTAGGCGAGTTCGATGCCTTAATAGGGATTAACCTTCTTAGAGAAGGACTGGATATTCCTGAAGTCTCCCTAGTTGCAATTTTGGATGCAGACAAAGAGGGGTTTTTAAGGTCGACTACTTCTTTAATTCAGACATCAGGACGCGCCGCAAGAAATCTGGATGGAAAGGTGATTTTCTATGCCGATACCATAACACAATCCATGCAAGCGGCAATCGATGAAATGAGCCGTAGACGGCAAATTCAACTAGAATATAATAAAACCAATAATATTACTCCGGAATCAATCAAAAAATCGATTGAACAAATTATGGAGTACGAAGAAACTAATCATTCAGCTACTACGTTATCCGAGGAAGAGGAAATTTATGAAACGGGAGTTTCTGTCGTACAGTTGATTGCGAAATTAGAAAAACAAATGCTTGGGGCTGCAAAAAATTTGGAATTCGAAAAAGCGGCGGCACTAAGGGATAGAATAAAAAGATTGCGAGCTAAAGATTTAAATATTATCGCGGGATAATTCAACGCGTCTCACTTCTTTTATCAGATGATCGCATTTGAACAAAATTTTTAATAATCGACTCTGCTTCCGATGTCATATCACGCCACTTTATACCCGTCACAAAGGGTGATGTTTCACTTTTTGGGTTTTTACGAAGATTTCTAACCTCTGCAAGTATGCCTTGAATATTTCCACATTTTGGAACCTCAAAGCTTATCCTCAATAGGTTTTCTTTCTCTACCTGACGCGTGTGAGTGAATAAAATGCCACCTGAGCTAATATCCCTGATAATCCCTGAATCTTCTTTTTTTTTCACATCATCTTCAAGAATATAATTAATCGAAAAATTTGTCTTAAACCTATTATGTTTACGTAGGTTATGTGTATCGATAGTACGTGGATATTCAATAATCAAAAGTGAAATTGCTTGAGCAAAAGAGAGTATAGATGATGATTTAAAATTTACAAATACACCATCTTTTGTGAAATGGATCTGCAAACCTGTCTGTGGCACGATCCTGAAATAGTCCGAACCTACTTTAGGTAGATCGAGTATTATATATTGGCCCTTACACCATCCGCGGACTAAAACATTAAAGACCTCGTTCCGAACCTTTAAGGTAACTCTTTGGCCCAAACTAAGGGCAAGCTCTTCTTTCTTAAACGTCATGCAATAAAATTCCAAAAATTGAGTTTTTATCTATTATCGGGTGCAAACCCAAAATAATAAGGCTAAAACCCAAAAAAATGTTTTCAACTAACAGTTATATATCGAAAAAAATAATTAATGGAGATAAATTACTGAATTTTTCGACTTTCTTCAAGTAAAAATCAGCGGAATATTTAGAATATCTGCCCTGAAGAGAAATTCGATCAGATAGCAGCTTTAGGTGGGTATAACTGGAAATATTTCTCAATAATCTTTTTCGCAATGGGTGCCGCCGTTGCACCGCCATGACCCCCATGCTCAACTAAAACTGCTACTGCAATTTCTGGCTTCTCGTAAGGAGCGAAACCAACAAACCATGCATGATCTCTGTGATTATAAGGCACCTCTTCTTTTTTCATACCCTTCTTAGTTTTCAGTCGCACTACCTGCACGGTTCCAGTTTTTCCCGAAACAATAATATTCTTTAATCTAGACTTTTTTCCTGTTCCTTTTGGTCCATTGACTACATCACGTAAAGCTTTTCGAATAATTTCCAAGTTTTCGGAATTACCGCGAATTTTTCCTTTAATTTCCGGAAAGAACTCTTCTAGGACGTTGCCCTCTGGATCTTCAATTCTTTTTACCAGGTAAGGTCTCAAAAGCATCCCTCCATTGGCAACTGCTACCATCATATTTGCCTGTTGCAGAGGCGTAACCAGATTGAACCCTTGTCCTATAGAAGCAGAAATAGTTTCCCCCAAAAGCCAAGGTTCCTTTCTATTTTTTAATTTCCATTGGGTAGTGGGCACCAATCCGCTTTTCTCGGATTTCAACCCTAACCCCGTCGGAACTCCTAATCCAAATTTCCTCGCATAATGCGCCAGAGTATCAATTCCTAAACGATGGCCTACGGTATAAAAATAAACATCACAGGACTGTACCAAGGCATCGTGTAAATTCAGAGTTCCATGTCCCTGTTTTTTCCAACATCGATACCTTCTACGACCCAGTTTAAAGGAACCAGGACAATTAATTTTCGACTCAGCATCAATTATTCCCTTTTCCAAAGCCGCATAAGCCACCGCAATTTTATAGACAGAACCAGGAGGGTATTGACTATGAATGGAACGATTTTGCAAAGGATGCATTTCATCATTGATCAGTTTTTCCCAGTTTTTGGGACTTATTCCTGCTGCAAACTTATTCGGATCGAACGAAGGCTTACTGGCTATAGCCAGAATCTCTCCTGTCTGGACCTTAATCACGACTACCGACCCATTCATAATTTTTTCGGGGTTTGTGACCATCGCTTTTTCAAGTTCTTCTTGAATTTTTACATCAAGAGTTAGGACTAGGTTATTGCCACTTTCGGAACGGAGTTTGCGTAAC
>CAZMXD010000220.1:0-3742 GCA_964570185.1 uncultured Nitrospina sp.
CTTAATGATCACAACCCGGGCCCAGGTAGAATTCTGGAAAAATGGCGTTACTCTTTTTGAGCACGCCATTGCTGTGACGGAAGTGAAGTTCCCAAGTTTTGTCATAGCCTATAACAATCTAGGACATTCTCTGGTTAGTGAGAATCGTTTTGAAGAAGCGGTTACGCGATATCAAAAAGCGATAAAAGTTAACCCCAATTACTCCAAGGCCTATAACAATCTCGGGTATACTCTCGATAAATTGAAGAGATACGATGAAGCCATAGAACAATACCGGCAGGCAATAAGACTTGAGGCCGATTACCCCGAGGCCTATAACAATCTGGCCAACGCTCTGGGGAAGAAGGGAGAGATAGAAAAGTCTATCCAATACTATAATGAAGCGATCCGCTTAAAGGATGATTATGCAGAAGCCCACTTCAACTTAGGTGTCATGCTAGACCAGAAACGACGAACAAAAGAAGCCATCTTGCAATACCGGAAGTCTCTGGAGATCAAACCCGATTTTGTTCTGGCGCATAATAACCTTGCAGCCCTTCTGGGCAAGAGGGGAGATATTGATGAAGCTATTTTCCACTATCAACGAGCGATCATTATTGATCCCGGTTTTGCCAAAGCCCACAATAATCTCGGGAGTACTCTGGCTCGGCAAGGAAGATTTGATGAATCCATAGCGCATTTTGAAAGGGCGATTAAAATTGACCCGGGCTATATGGATGCGCGAAAAAACCTGAACCTGGCCCGATCCCTGGCAGACAAAAAAAATAATGCCTCAGCCAAAAGATAGTCCGCAACACGATGAAAGAATAAAAATGGTTGAAGCAAATGATAGACATTTATAAAATAAGGCGTTAAGGGTAAGCCTAAAAGATTTGCCTGTTCTTCTCTAAAACGAAACCCTGGGGGCAATATTAAAGAAGTTCAGGGGTTACATACGATATTTAAGCGGGACTTTCTTCACATTTCTAAAGTCACCCAATTCCTCTAAAAACGCCTGCTCGTCCCCGGTTGACTTTCTCAGTTCTTCACCCAGCCACTGGATACAATCATCAAACGTATTGAATAAATAGTTTTCTGGAATCAAGCCTGGAACCAGGTTGATGCGTTGCAGCATGCGGTAGGGTTGATTCTGTAATCCTGTTATTACGACAGCAATATTCCTTTTTTCCAAACTCAGAACGACTTCTTCCAAAGCGTACAGGCCTGTCTGGTCAATATGAGGAACATTCATCATGCGGAAAATAACTACCCGGATATCAGGGAGGCTTTGCGCCATGGCCTGTAAAGCCGGGGCAAATCCAAAAAATATCGGTCCCGGAAAATGTTTGACATAAATTTTATCTGCAATGGAATCCGGGATGTTCTCTTTCCACCATTGCCTGTAGTTATCCTTTATGGGTGAAATCTTAACCTCGCTAACCAGTTGGTCGCTCATTTGTTTCATAAAGAGAATGGAAGACAGGATTAGGCCGGCTGCAACTGCCTGAATAAGGTCTACAAAAATCGTCAAACATAAAACAATCAACATTACGGATGCATCAGTGCGTGGCACAGATTTTATATGACGCAATCCCTTGTAGTCGATGATTCCTATTCCTACTGTAATCAGTATCCCGGCCAACACCGGAATAGGAATTGCCTGGGCATAGTTCCCAAGCCCCAACAATATGGCAAGGAGAAGGATGCCATGAATCACTCCGGAAAGAGGTGTCTGACCTCCCGTGTTAATATTTACCAGTGTTCTCATTGTTGCGCCGGCCCCCGGTAGGCCGCCTATGCAACCGGCCATAATATTTCCTATGCCCTGACCTATTAGTTCACGGTTGCTATGATGTTTATTCTTAGTGATGTTATCAGCGATTACAGAGGTCAAAAGTGAGTCAATTGCGCCTAATAACGCAAGTGTGAGGGCAAGCTCTATGATTAAGGCTATATCCCTTGCATGAATCCCGGCAAAAGCCCTCAACTTTACTTCAGGCAGACTGGAGGGGATAGGTCCGATGACGGGCACTTCCATTCCTATCCAGGTTGTCAAAAGAGTCATAGAAATAAGTGCAACTAATGTGCTGGGGATTGCTTTGGTAACTCTTGGGAACAGATATATTATAGCTATCGTGAAGCTGGCAATAATCACCGCTTGCCAGTTAATTAGGAGTATGACGTCCGCTATGTTGGCTACAACATCAAAAACTTTTTTGGGCGAAGTCTGGCCAAAGAATGGAAATATTTGCAGCAGAATAATTATGCCGCCAATTCCGGACATAAAGCCTGAAACAACAGGATACGGAATATACTTTATATAGGTGCCGAGTTGAAGCACTCCAAAAAGAATTTGCGTGATACCGGCTAAAATAAAAATACAGATGATAAAGCCCATCCCTGCTTCCAAGCTCCCATATTTTTCAATTGCATTAACAACCACTAGGGCGGAAACAACTGTCATCGGGCCGGTCGGACCACTGATCTGGGAGGGTGTGCCGCCGAAAGTGGCAGCAAAAATGCCAAGGATAATTGCGCCATAAAGCCCTGCAACTGGGCCAGCGCCGGATTGGACTCCAAATGCTAAGGCTAAGGGAAGCGCAACAATACCTGCCGTGATTCCACCAAATATATCACCACGCAAGTTGTTAAAGTGCCAGTTGTAAATCAGTTTCATAAAGCTCTGGTCTTTCTGGTCCGCTTACACAATCATTAAAAATCTGTTGTCAATAATTCTTGAAATAAAGGATTTTAGAGAATGCGGTTTAAGATGCTATTGCTGAAGTACACCGTGGACGAAAAATTGCCTTAATCTTCACCCCAACTCTTACTGATTGCCATCAGTCCCTGAAATATTTTCTGTTGCCTTTAAGATCAATCTTTTTAAGGGTCGGATGGAAGAAATCTTGGGTTGTTAAGGATTAGACCATATATTTTTACTTTTTTATTCTGCACGGTTAGCAACCGGTACATTTCTTGAAAAGATTCGGTATCCAAACCCTCATCCATTAGCATTGAAAGTTGCTGAGAACTGACAGGGCTCATAGAGTTTTTCCCAAACATGGAAGTTCCCATCCCAAACCAGTTTTCAGATATAAGCCCTTGATTAACCAAATGGGTAGTGCCTAAAGAATATTTTTTTGCCTTTTTAAGAAAATGCTGGGCGATAAACACGGGGACGCAGCGCCCTATGGCAACAACTCTGGAAGGGTTTTCTGCGGGATATACAAAAAGACCTATTTTAGTGTTTCCCATTTCTAGGAACTCTTTTTGAATGTCTGGAAATTTTTTTTCATATTTTTTAGAAAGCCATGCCTCCACTTTTATTTTTTTTGTGTTTACTTGCGGGCAATCTTTTTCTGCAAAACTCAAATCAATTGCGGCAAAAAGAAAAAAGACTGAAAGCGATGAAAAGAAAATTTTCATTTAACGTGCCTGATAATGTTCCTAGCCGACCCCATTAAGTTGTACCATTGTTTAAGTTAGTATTTCTAGCTTAATTAAGACAGAAGCCTTAGTCTTCTCCCGTTTTAGTTGTGGTCTGGTGTTGTGTTCTATTCTGCTGATACTCTCTGCTATATTTTCAATCCCACCTAACTTATTTTCTATGCTTTCTAATCTGTTTTCTATTTCACCCAGTTTCATAATAGAAATATCTATTCCCTTGTAAAAAAATATACTACTAATACAAAAATAATGTTGCCCCAGTCCCAACTTGTAATGGTTTCCAACATATCTATTTTCACTTTTTAGTTTTCTTTAT
>CAZMXD010000221.1:0-3734 GCA_964570185.1 uncultured Nitrospina sp.
GCAGTTTTGGTTTGATATCAAACTTTTCTTTTTATTATGCGCACCATATGACTACAATCGAAGGTGGTATGATTTGCACTGATGATGAAAAAATTTATCAACAACTACGCATGTTACGTTCTCACGGTATGGTTCGTGAGTCGAGCAATGATAATGTGCGCGCTAATTATTTACATGATAATCCAGAACTTAACCCCGAATTTATTTTTGCTTTTCCAGCGTATAATGTTCGTAATACAGAAATTGGCGGAATAATGGGACGTAGTCAGCTGAAGCGACTTGATAGCGATGTGAGCCGTAGAACTGAAAATCTACTACGTTTCTTACGGCAAATTGATTCAAATAAGTATCGAACTGACTTCAAGATTGAAGGTTCAAGTAGCTATGCTTTTAACCTTATTTTAAAATATCAGGATGACGATTTGGTTATTCGTCTAATGGAAAAGATGAGGTCTTTAGGTGTTGAGTTTCGACGAGGCAGTGCTGGTGGTGGTAATCAAATTCGCCAGCCTTATTTGAAGGGTATTGTTCCCGAAGGGCATCATCTAAACTTTCCAGAGGTTGAGCATATCCATTTTTACGGTTTTTATATTGGCAACTTCCCCGATTTAAAAGATGAGGAAGTTGATAGATTATGTGAAATTCTAAATTTGGTGTGAGTTGAAAGTTACTTCAGCCATTATTTTAGCTGGTGGTCTAGGAACCCGACTTCGAAGTGTTGTGCCTGACCTTCCAAAGCCAATGGCACCTGTCGGTGGTCGACCCTTTCTTGAGTATCAACTGGATTACTGGATTGACCAAGGAATAAAACATTTTATATTTTCCGTTGGCTTCCGTTATGATGTAATTATTGATCACTTTGGTTCTAGTTACAATGGGGCAAAACTTGATTACGCTGTAGAAAAAGAACCGTTGGGTACAGGAGGTGGTTTTCTATTAGCTGTGAAGAACCTAGGTGGCGATGCACCTTTCTTGCTCTTAAATGGGGATACATATTTTGAAGCTAGTTTGAGAACTTTGATAAAATTTTTCCTTGTGAACGATGCAGACTGGTGTTTCTCGTTATTTCCTGTTAATGAAAAAGATAGATATATGGGGGTAGATATTTCTCAGAGAGGCCGAATCATCTCGCTTCAATCGAGCGCTGCTCAATTGGGGGGGTTGGCTAACGGAGGCGTGTATTTGGTTCACCCTCGGACGTTATCTGGTGCAAGGTATAATTCAAAAGATAAGGTTTCCTTGGAGAATGATATTTTTCCGGTTGCTTTAGCTAAAGGTCAACGATTCTTTGGTGTTGAATTTTCTAGTGTCTTTATTGATATTGGTGTTCCGAGTGACTACTCTCGCGCAGAGAGGCTATTGGTACCCTAGGTAATTAACTCATGGGTGAACATGAAGGGTCAATATATATTTAAAGCTAAAAAATCATTTTAGCTTGAAAATTTAAACTGTATTTTATTTGTATTGGTCTGGGAGTTAATTTTTCCGCTGGACCCATTTCGAGATAGGAATTAAATTCAGTTTGATATAAAACGCTATTATGCTTTTTCGCAACCTTTAGGGTTCTAGTTAGGTAACCCTGAAACTGAAAGATATATAGTGAAATGTTAGAATACGTTTAATATTTTTAGTGAATATATTTAAAAAAATGTTTTTAAGCAAGAAACACTCTTATCTGCTGACTTAAACATAAACCCTTTGAAATATAAAATATGTCTAATAATATTGACTTGTTGTTAGTCACCCCGCCTAGCAGGCTTCAAGTTTACCAGCAGTTGAGTAATGATTTTGCCGCGATAGAGCCGCCTGTCTGGTCTGGTTTAATAGCTGAATTTATTAGAAATAATGAATACAGCGTGGCAATGTTGGATTCGGAAGCTCAGGGTTTAACTCACGAAGAAACTGCTAAAAAAATCTTGGACATTGGTGCGCTTTTGACTGTATTTGTTATTTATGGTCAACAACCTTCTGCCTCTTCGCAATGCCTCCCCGGAGGGAGCATGGTTGCAGAATTGGTTCGTGAAAATTCAGACCTACTCACTATGATAATGGGTACGCATGCTTCAGCTTTACCGGAACGAACCCTGAAAGAAGAACCCTATACATTTGTTGCTCAGGGCGAGGGGCCGGATACAGTGTTAGGTTTGATTAAAGTTCTGAAGTCAGGTTCCCGTTCCAGGATGAATGAAGTTCCCGGATTATGGTATATGGAAAACGATTCTGTTCAGTCCAATCCGATGGCAGTGAATATAAAGGATTTGGACTCCGCGTTGCCTCGGCAGGCACTAGACCTACTTGATATGACAAAGTACAAGGCTCACAATTGGCATTGTTTTGATGATCTGTCTAGCCGTTCTAACTATGCTTCCTTGCAGACCAGTTTAGGTTGCCCATACAAGTGCTCCTTTTGTTGTATTAATGCCCCCTTTGGAGGAGCCAGCATTCGTTATTGGGGTGCAGATAATGTTATTAAGCAAATAGATGAAATGGTAACTCAATATGGAGTTAAGAATATTAAGGTTCCCGATGAGATGTTTGTTTTGAATGCAAAACATGTCATGGATATTTGTGATGCAGTTATCGATAGAGGGTATGACTTAAACTTTTGGGCTTATGCCAGAATCGATACTGTCAAAGATGATTTTTTAGAAAAATTGAAAAAAGCGGGTTTCAACTGGCTGGGTATCGGTATTGAATCTGGAAGTGATCATGTCCGTGATGGTGTGGAGAAAGGACGTTTTGGTTTATCTGAAATATCTAAAACTATCAAAAAAATTCAATCTCATGGCATTTACGTTGGAGCTAATTACATATTTGGGCTTCCAGATGACACCATGGAAAGTATGCAGGAAACCTTGGATCTTTCCCTCGATTTAAATACCGAATGGGCAAATTTTTATTGTGCTATGGCTTACCCGGGTTCTCCTTTGTATCAAATGGCATTAGAGAAGGAGTGGGCGACTCCGGACAGTTCAGGAGGTCCGGGCTGGATAGGATATTCGCAACACGCATACGAAAGTATGCCTTTGCCCACCAACTCACTAAGCTATACAGATGTGCTAGATTTTCGTGATCAGGCTTTTAATGAGTATTTTAACAATCCCTCTTATTCAGACATGATGAAGGCAAAGTTTGGGCAGAAAGTTGTCGATCACATAGATGAGATGCTTTCTTTAAAGCTTGAGAGAAAACACAGAACCAAAGATTAATTGGCATAATTCTTAATTGTCAATTAAGTTGCCGGGTAGGGTGTATGTAAGCTTGATAGATGGTATGCTTGTTTGCTAAATCGGATGTGTTTAGTTCACATCGTAGATCGTGTCGGCGAATTTGAATTATATGTTTCTGAAAATCTCTTGTCATTCTGTAGAAGTCAAAACCATATCTCAAATTATATCACTGCGGAAACCTGCCTGTGAGATATTCTGGTTTAAATTGAAAAATGAATGCTAAAAATGAAAAAGCAATAGTTTTAGGGGCTGGGCCAGTAGGGCTTGTGATGGGGTGGAAGCTTCTTGAAAACGGATGGGATGTTGATATATATGAAAAGGCAGATATTGTAGGGGGTATGTGCCGAACATGGGAATGGAACGAATTCCTTGTGGACACAGGTCCTCATATTTTCCATACACCTGATAGGGAACTGGCTAAATTTTGGGAGAAAGAATTTGGTGATCTCTTTATCCCGGGAGAGTTTTGGTGCAAAAATGTTCAAGGCGATAATTTTAGTGAAT
>CAZMXD010000222.1:0-3731 GCA_964570185.1 uncultured Nitrospina sp.
ACTATCTCTTCCCGTTTTGATGAAATTATAAAAAAAGATTTAAAGACCGATGAGCAAGGAGAACAGGTTTTTTCTTTTCTTCCGAAACAGGCTGGGTTTTTTATGGCAAGTATAGAAATTAATAGCTTAAAAGAAGAAATTATGTTTAGTGTGGTAAAGGACGACGTGGAATTCGAAAAACCTTTGGTGAATGAATTTATTCTTAAAAAAATCGCAGAAGTTTCAGGTGGTCAATACCTGGTTTTAGATGGGGCCGATGACTTAAGTTCACTTAGGTTTAAAAACCCTGAAATAAAAGTTAAAAGCCACAGTAGATCTTTTTCTCTTTGGGATAATTGGTGGGCTTATGGCGCTGTTGTTGGGTTTTTATTTTTAGATTGGTGGTTGAGGAGAAAGGCTGGATTGAGTTAGCAGGGGATTCGGTGGTCGTTTAGTTAAAGGATATTTATGCGAAATTAATCAAAACTTCATTGTTAATCAGTGAGTCATCTAGTAAAATAGAATTGTGCTGGTGAAATTTCATTTCACTCATTTCACTCCTTGATAAAACCCTTTCCTATCTTAAGAAGATTACAAAAGATAATGACAAAAAAAGCAGAAAAAAACGGTTTGAATATACGCGAATGGGTTCGTGAACGGATTTTTTTTCTTGCCGTGGGAATATTTGTAATCGGTGGCACGGGTTATATTGCGGCGGGAAAAGTGCTAGACAATCAAAGTATTTGGTTACATCCCGTCCGCGAATTTGCACTTTTGATTTCTTTGATAGGTGTTATTTCCCTTGGGTACGAAATTTTCTTAAGAGAATTAACTTTTAATGAGTACAAGGAAGCCTTGCAAGAAATTGTCAATCCCGATGCAGTTCGTTTGGGGATACAAGGGATTTACAAAAACCGTTCCGAGTTGGCGCAAACAACTCCGTTTGAAACATTGTTTGAAATTGTGCAGGAAGAGATTTTTATTGGTGGTTCTTCTCTTTTATCCATTTCAACCGCCAGCCGTGAATTGATCAAAGATAGAGTTTTAAGTGGAATCAAGGTCCGATTGCTAGTCATGGACCCTAGTTCCCCCGTTGTCGATTTGATTACCAAACAGGGCGGGGGGCGTCACACGTTTCTAAATGAAATAAAGACATCGCTTCTTTTACTGCAAAAACTGCATCATGAGATTGCTGATGCAAATAACCCTGCTAAAGGTGAGTTGATTGTTCATAGTTATGAAATCATTCCTTCCCACTCGTTTATATCCATTGATTCGCAAAGTTCTTCGGGCTTGATTATTGCTGATATTGGACCCTATCTGGGGCGCAGCACACCTCGACCAAGCATGCAGGTGGTTAATAAAAAGAACGGCATGTTTGGTTATTGGAAAGAGATGAACGAAATCATGTGGGAAAGCAGTAAACCTGTAACAATGGAAGCGGTAAATCCATCCGCAATAGATACCAAGACATTAGTTTTGGGAAGTGGGACCGATACCGAGTATTACGATAATGAAAGTGATTCTTGGAAAAAAGCATCGATTTGTCAAATGGGAAGCAAATGGCGTGGAATCAAGGGAGGTCAGTGGGTATGGGTTCGTGGAACGGTAACTAAAGAAGAAGCTATTACTGGCAGCAAGAAGAAACTTCGTTTAAATTTTAATATTCCTTGTGAAAATGCTGAGTCTATTAGGAGAGCAGAAATGTTATTAAGATCCGATAACGCTTGCCATATTTCTGTCAACGATGTGCGCTTGTCTCAGGAATATGGTGGTGCCGGATACCCAGATCCCTTCCTCATTGATATTGATCAATATGTTCATACAGGAGACAATACTATATTTTTTGAATTAGTCAGCTATGCCAAGCCAGCCGCAAAAGCACCCGAAGACAACCCCACTGGTATTATCTATCGCCTTCATATCGAATATTTGTAGTCCCTAACACCTATCCAAAAAATGCGTTTCATCAATATTTTGCTGAATTTCAGCCTGTGAAAAATTCGTGTTTTTTAATGTGTTAGCAAACCTTTGCCCCCTTATGTTTTAAAGAATCATAAGTTATATTCCAACATCTCTATAACTATTTAAATATAAAGGTTTATTGGTTTTTTTAGTGCATAGTTTCTCTGCGGTATCTCACCTTAAATGAATTATTGACAGGGTAAGGCAGGCTGTTATAATCCCGACTCCTGAGGTATTCTCATTTGGGGCTCAGGTTCGGGCTAACATATTATGGTTACAAGGCTAAAGGGTTTTTTTAGCTAATGAGTCCATACGTTGCTGGCTGACTCTGGCTGATTATAATAATATTGAAGCTTTTCATTTCTTCTGTCAGGTTTGACGGAGCTTTTAAATGGCTGAATATTTTTACATTTCATTGTTCGCAGTGGTTGCCATAGTGGTCATAGGTGCCCTATTAGCATTATCCACACTACTTGGTCCTCGCAACCTGACTCCCCAAAAATTATTACCTTACGAATGTGGTATTGTTCCGACGGAAGAAGCTAAGGGAAGGTACCCGGTGCGTTTTGCAACCATCGCCATGCTTTTCATCATTTTCGATGTGGAGGTGGTGTTCATGTACCCATGGGCGGTTGCTTTAGGAGAACTCAAGCTTTTCGGTTTGATAGAGATGCTTATTTTTATAATCATTCTGGGAATCGCATACGTCTATATTTGGGGACGAGGAGGATTGGAATGGGATTGATTGATGAAGCGGTTGATGCATTTGAGAACGAAGTAAATAATTTAAAGTTGAATATTAAGGATACTGTTGAGGCGATGGACTATGAGTACGCTGGTTCCTTATATGATACTGTTTTAACCACTAAGTTGGGAAAAGTCGTTGGCTGGGCACAAAAAAATGCTTTATGGCCTGCCACTTTTGGTCTTGCTTGTTGTGCCATAGAAATGATGGCAATGGCAAACTCCCGCTGGGATGCCGCACGTTTTGGTGCAGAAGTGTTTCGTGCGTCGCCTCGTCAGGCGGATTTAATGATTGTATCGGGACGTGTTTCACAAAAGATGGCGCCCATCCTCAAGCAAATTTATGACCAGATGCCAGAGCCTAAATGGGTAATCTCGATGGGAGCCTGTGCGTCCTGTGGTGGTGTCTTCAATAATTATTCTATTGTGCAGGGTGTGGACCGTGTAGTGCCAGTGGACGTTTATGTCCCGGGATGTCCACCCGGCCCGGAAGCTTTGTTATATGGGGTGATCAAGCTTCAGGAAAAAATTATGATGGAGGCGGGAACCGATAAGGCCAAGAAGAGGGTGGCATGACGAGTGCGGAAATTGTCGAGAAATTAAAGGCGGGTCTTACCGATACCATTCAGGATACGGATTTGCCGCAGGGTGATGCGGTTATTTTTGTTGCACCAGAATCATTGCATACTGTTGCTGAGTTTCTGAAGAATGATACGGATTTGAAATTCGATTACCTTTCTGATGTGCGTGGAGTTGATTATTTATTGGAAGAACGTGAGCCACGCTTCGAGTCTGTTTATCAGTTATATTCGATTGACCATCAGCATTCCATTAGAATTCGTGTTGGAATTGATGAAGACAATCCTTCTGTCCCGACGGTTTCAGATTTATGGAAGGGGGCTCTCTACCCCGAGCAGGAATTATTCGATATGTTCGGAATCCATGTAGAAGGTCATCCAACGATGGAACGGTTGATCATGCCTAAGGACTGGGAAGGTTTCCCGCTACGTAAAGATTATCCATTGACAACAGAGACGGTTGCT
>CAZMXD010000223.1:0-3704 GCA_964570185.1 uncultured Nitrospina sp.
TATCGTCCTGTCCTTCCGCGGCCATTTGCAAATAGATACCCGCTAGATTGGCATAACAGACGCCCGCCGATGCCTTATCATCCAACTCTTCCAGGAGATTCGTGGTTTTCTTAATGGTTTCAACTACCTTATCCATTCGCTTCCACTGGAAGTATATTTCTTCCAATTCCTGTAATTTGGCAATGGCTTTGGTTTTTTGTCCGGTGGAGATAAGTGACTCGACGCTGGCAGCAAGCGCTTCTTCGTTTTTCTTTAAATAGAGAGGAGATTTTTTAATGGATTCTACACGATCCTCGAGTTGTTTGATTTTTCTTTCATCTTGCTTGGCGGCAGCCATGAACTCTTTGGCCTTCTCGTAATATTCAATAGCCTTTTCTGCCTCTTCTTTTTTTAAAAAGATGTTACCGAGGTACTCACTATAGATTCCCTGTCCCAGAGGGTCATTGGCTTCCACCATAATATCCATGGCTTTTTGGTAGTTTTCTTCTGCCTTATCAAAGCTTCCCTTGTAAAAATAAACACTACCCAGGTTACCCAATGAGCTTTCTATGCCTTTGGCATCTTTCAACTTTTCCATAAAAGTCAAGGAACGGGAATAAAACTCTTCAGCCTTATCAAATTGTTTGCTTTGAAAACAAATATTTCCTAAGTTTCCCAGCACATAAGCCTGCCCAGTATCATCGCCTTCTTTTTCCATTTCCTTTAAAGCATCGAGGAAATTGGATTCCGCCTCTTGAATTTTATTTTTCTGCAAATTCTCGTAACCAAGCTTCTCTAATTTTCTACCTTCACTCATAACCGGGTACCACCTTTAAAATTTTTCAACAAATTTGTATTAAGAACCTGTTTTTTGCCAACAAACGAAAAAAACCAAGGCAATAGACAGCCTAGCTATCAACTAAGTAATTCTAGTTAAATGAGTTATTTAATAATATTCGTGTAAAAGAATTATAAAGTTCTAAGAGGCCGCTGTCAATCATTCCACAAAGTTGCAAAATGTCCTTTTTTTTACGGTATTCATAAAGAAAATCTACTTTGGTTGACAGACTGGAATTAGGCTCACTATAATCACCTCTTTGCCAATCTATCGTGTGATGACGAAACCCTTTCAAAAAAAGGGGTCGGTTGTTTTAAAATCTAGCGTAAACAAATCAAACAAAATATAAGGGGTGGTTTGTGACTAAAGTTGAAAAAATTATTCAGGCATTGACTCAGGAAGGTTCCTTGATTTTCGCGAGCAACTTATCTTTTGCAGAAAAACTGGAGAAAATGATTCCCAGCCTGAAGGTCGAAGAAAAAAACGACTGTGAACTCTGGTTTGAAAACGATTCCCCTACCATCGCCAATACCCGGATAAAAGTTTATCCTACAAAACATATCGTCTTTTATAACGAAGAAGGTCGACGTTTTCTTTGCACCGATCCTGAAGGGACCCCTCTCCATGAAGCTTTGTGGACTCAGGACGAAACAACCAACGAAACCGTGTTGTCTCTCGCCCGCATGCAACTCGATTGCAAGCAATGGGTAGGTATCAAACCTCGCGCTAAAACTTTTACAACACAAATCGACATCAGCCCTCACGAAGGCTGGGAAACCATGACACTGGATGATCTACGTGAGAAAGCGGCTGAAGCCTGGCGAGTGCCTACATCAGAAGTAAAATATTTTTATGACGACAACCATATGGTTCACCAGGGGGATGGGAAATACGATATCCGCCTTACCAAGGATGGGCTTTACGCTCTCCATGAAGGTAACTTCGACAAATCCATTTTCATAAGCTTCATGTTTCAGGTGAACTGGGCAAGACTTGATCTTATCCCTGTCGTGGAACTCTTTCAGTCTACTCTGCCCGGAACGGGCGGGGCCGTCTTTGAATTTATCTGGGGAATTTATAACGACCAGTCACGAGAAGAAGAGTTGCCGCCCTTGAGGTATCGCGGTTTGCCCACCTATCCTTCCAAAGAAGCTTTTAATATTTTTTCAGCTTTCTTTGAACCAAAAGGACCGGAGGGTAAAAACATTAAAACCGTATTCATGGATCCGCAAACCTCAAACGAAATTACCTGGACATCACAAAAACATCCGCCCGTACGCTACTTCAGCAAACAACAACAAGTCGCCATCACTGCGCAAGACGGTTATCTCTATAAGGTCACCGTCTTTGACGATCCCATCGCCTTTCCGTTTACTAACTGCGTCGGCATAAGAAGACCTCCCATCGAAAGAGAAGTACGGGTAGGAAATCAGTCCTTCACTTTATTGGAGGGCGACCTGGGAAGAGAAATTTTTTTCGAACCCAGTTGGGGTCTCAGACCGCAAACCTATCCAACTAAACTGGCGGAAAAGTATCCATTCACATGGAAATGGTTTTTTAACGGCGAACCTCCGAGAGTCGACCCGGTCAAATCCTTATACACCGTACCCTTTTATCCCGAAGGGCAAGCCGACATAGACGAATCTTCGATTCAGCCGATGGTCCTCGATCAAATCTTTCACTATATGGAAATGGCACCCGCTATGCCGGCGAAGCTGGAGAAAATGAATTCCGTACTCATCCATACCTTTGACACCGTTCTTGCCGGCTGCATCGATAGCTCGAAAGACCGCGTTTATACGGTCCTCTTCAGTGATCCCGAATTCGCGCAGAAAAACGCACAGCTCTTATGGAACTATGCCGCCTTGAAAGATCAATTGGGCAATCTCGAAAAAGTGTCGTTTCTAAAAGAAGCAGAACATATTCGTGATGCATACAGCGAAAAATACGATCTCATCTTTAAATGGATCCCCTTCATGTATCATCAAGATCGCGAAGCCTGTGAAAGCATGTTAACAGCACTATCAGAAGCATTACTGCCAGGCGGATTCATGTTTCTCGTGGCGCCGCGCCAGCTGCAAGGGTTATTCGAACATTACAAACTTGAAACGTTATACAACGACCCCGTCTACAATATGCCGTTTTTCCGTCAGCACTTGAAAATGTGCCCGGAGAATCAAGTTAATCCAGATCTTGTTGTTTACCTGACGCAGAAAAAAGGTGAACAGGAAAAAAAGACGGATCCCCCAACAACGCAAGACTCCTTCGACGGCACTATTCCGCAAATGCGGGGTTTTGGAAGGCCCAATTAACAATTCATTACGGGATATAGCTTTGAGCCTCAGGGGCTGTAAATAGCCCCGAAGACTCTAGTAAACTTCGTAGCCTGTTAATATTTAAAACCACCTTGAATTTAAGTATGAACTTTAAACTTTGTATCACTAGGTATACTTAGTCAAGATAGGATTGTGTTAAGAATCACCTCACCCCTTAAGAAACTCTAGCCCACCCCAATTATTGGAAAATATTTATAGAATATTTTTGGACCAAAAATGGGCTACTTGTTTGTAGTTTGTGCGGTTGGCATAAAGATGACAAACGGGACAGGAGTTGCTTTAATGTGTAGGTACTTTACTGGATTAATTGAAAGTTAACTCATGAACTAGGAATCGGTTTAATCCCGAGACGTTAGAGCATAGCCTCTGGAGTAAGATTGTGATCGTGTGCTTCGGGATTATTTTTAACGTAGAGTTGTGGCAGATCGCTAGTACCGAACTTTGTGATGTAAAGGAAAACATGCTCGCGCGCGTTGATGCGTAGTGCCCAGGGCCCGAAATCCTCCTGATAAAACCTTTCGTACCGCGACATGGCATCTTCAGTGGTCTGG
>CAZMXD010000224.1:0-3700 GCA_964570185.1 uncultured Nitrospina sp.
CACATGATCGAGATTTTATGGATAAGGTCACTACTCATACATTGGGTCTGCATCGAAAAAAAACAAAAAAGGTCAAGGGTGACACCATAAAATTCCACGAAATGATTATCCAGGAAGAAGAGACCTACGAACAGACCCGCGTCAATCTTGAAAACAAACGTAAGGAAATGCAAAACCTAGTAGACCGGTTTAGGGCCAAAGCTTCTAAAGCAAGTATGGCTCAATCACGACTCAAGATGATGGGGAAAATGGGTGCAATGGAAAAACTAAGTATGGAAAAAAATTTAGGTTTCCGATTCAACCATTTAACTTGCCCCGGAAAAAATATCATGAATATTAAAAATCTTTCCTTTTCCTATACTGAAGACAAAAAAGACAATATTTTTTCAAACATTTCATTTTCGATTGGGAAAAATGACCGCATAGGAATTATAGGAGCTAATGGAAAGGGCAAGTCAACCTTATTAAACTGCTTAGCTGGAGAATTGACTGCTACGGCTGGAGAAATTATCCCTCACCCTTCTGCCAGTATCGGCCATTTTGGCCAAACCAATATTGATCGACTCGAACCCCAGAATCAGGTTTTACATGAAATCCTACGCTCCAATCCCAGCCTATCTCTTCAAGCAGCTCACAGTATTTGTGGTGCCATGATGTTTGAGGGTGATGCGGCAAAGAAAAAGGTAAGTGTTTTATCGGGAGGTGAAAGGAGCCGAGTCCTGCTTGGAAAAATTATTTCCAATCCCACAAACCTTTTGCTTCTTGATGAGCCTTCGCATCATCTGGATGTGGAATCGATTGAAAGTTTAATAGAAGAGCTGAATAATTATGCCGGTGCCTTGGTAATCGTTACCCACTCTGAACTTATCCTTAAAACCCTAGCAAAAAACTTGATTGTCTTTCATAGAAACTGTGCAGAATATTTTCATGGAGGCTACGAAGACTTTTTAGAAAAAGTCGGGTGGGAAGGAGAACCGATCTCAGAAAAAAAGGCAAAATCTAAAATGAGCAAAAAAGAAGGTCGTAGACTGCGAGCGCTGGAACGCCAAAAAACACAAACCAGCTAATAATTATCCACAGATATTTACTAGCGATAATCAATAGCCAGATTGAATTCGGCCCAGACAAATTCAATGGAATTTCAGCATCAGCTCCGCATATAGGTTTTAAAGATCAGAAATACTTGTCCATTTAAAATTTTGTGTGGGGTGAACAGGGTAAACGGTAAACAGCGGAGTGTTATAAGGAATCAATGCGTACTCAGTATTTGGTGCCAGAGTCAGATGGATATTTACAAAGTTAAAACTTAACCCTTCCTGCCAAGGTTGTGCTGTATTTTCAGCATAGGAAGGCACCTTGTCTGAGGCATGGCTCCGGACCATCATTCCTGAACCTCCTTGCAATCCATATTCATAAAGGTCGGGAGCCCCTTGAATCAAAATAGAAACCTGGGAGGAATCGAACCAAACCTTGAAATTAGAAACTAGTTGCACATAAGGCCCAAGAGTTCCAGTACGCTCCAATACTGCACGCGGATAGGCGTATTCAAATGGCACCTCGGGTGTTCCCGGATAATCTGAGGCGTGGAATTCTTTTTCTTTTATTCTTGAGACAGATAAGAACAAAAGGTTAGGGTCGTCCAATTCAATATCGAGTATTTCTCCATCCTGATAACTGCAAATTTTCCCCATCTCGAACCCAAGCGGAAAGGAATAACCCATTTTTGAATAATAGGCACGCATACCTGCATCAAGCGGATCATCAGGTGTTTTACTGATTTTCAAATCGAATGGCATCATCAGGTGAAATGCGTTAGTACGAGAATTCATAAAGGGTGCGCAAGCCCCGGGAAACTCTTTTTGCACATCTTTATTGTTTGGGTCAAATTTTCTTGCACCGCCGCCAAAATGCTGAGCAGTTTTGGATTCTTTACTCAAACCGAACTTATTCTGATAGTAAGAGGTAGCACGTCTCTGAGCAATATCGAGAAAATATTCGGGCGCATCACATTGCACAACCAGTTTTTGCTTTTCTTGTGTGACATTTTTGGCAGGACGCATGGCTTCATTATAGATTCCCAGTTCCGCTTCTGTTTTCTTTATGTCCTGAGCAATTTGGCGGACCAACTGCGGATCATGAAAAGAGGTTTTATCTAAAAGCCCTGCAGCTCGTTTTAACATATCGAGTTTTATGTTAAACCGTTTAGGCTCCTCAGCCAGAGCCTGAACCGTTGCCATGATGAGGCTAAATTGTTCTTCAGGCAAAAGTCCTCCATTTTCAAAACCCTCTTCCTTGATAAAATTAAGTGCCATAGGACCAAACGCCTCTTCCCGGCGCAGCCCCAGCGTTAACAAATAGTTCAAATGCGCTCGCGTCTCACTGGTATCCACATGAGTCTCCAAAACAACGGATTCTTAAAATGAGGTTCCTATCTTGCCCCGAATTTCTACGCTTAACAAGAAAAATCCTTGCCGAGTATTCTATAAATAGTGAGGGGTTGCAAAAAAGCAGGAAATGCTATAAAACAGCCCATAAATTGCGGTGGGTAATATTCGCTCAATAAATTATTGTACAGAACTTTGGTATGGAATTCGCGATAAATTTTGACGACATGAACTGGGCCGCCATTGGTCCCGAGATTGCAATCCTTGGTACTGCCTTTTTCCTTCTTTTGGCGGGGCTTAAAAAAGATCTAAACCGTAATTCTTTCTTGTCCATGGTCACTACTGCCGGGGTTGGATTAGCTTTTTTTCTGACCCTTACTCTCTGGGGCGATGCCCCAACATCGGCAAATGGCAACAATCCTGAAATATTCAGCCAATCCCTTATCCATGACCGCTTTTCCCTGATATTTAACATGATTATACTAGCAATGACCTTGTTTCCCGTATTCGGATCAGTTCGATATCCGCAAAGTGATCATGAAAATAAAGCAGAATATTTTACCCTTCTACTAATGTCGGTTGCGGGCATGATGTTTCTTGCCAAATCCGGGAATTTAATTACCGTGTTTTTATCTTTGGAATTGTTCTCTATTTCTCTGTATATCCTTTGTGGTTTTTCTGCTAAACACGGCACCGGCAAAGAAGGGCCAGGAAGCAAACTGGCACTAAGTTGGGCAACCTTATCTTCCCAAGAGTCTTCGGTCAAATATATGCTAACAGGGGCATTCGCATCAGCCATTCTCGTATATGGAATGGCTTTGATTTATGCTGGTAGCGGAACCACTGAATTACGCCTCATTGGCCAATTAACTCAGGATAATCCCTATACAAAAAACACGTTGGTTTATATCGGAATGGGTTTGATGTTCTGTGGCTTCGCTTTCAAGGTTTCATTGGTACCTTTTCATTCTTGGACTCCAGATGTCTATCAGGGCGCCCCTACACCGATTACCGGGTTCATGGCTGTGGCAACCAAAGCAGCGGTCTTTGCAGTGATCGTTCGGATTTTCTTTACCTCCTTTCCGGATCTGGAAAAAATCTGGATGCCAATACTATTCGGGGCATCCGTATTGACCATGCTGGTGGGTAATACAGCGGCTATTTTTCAAGACGACCTCAAACGAATGCTAGCATATTCAGGAGTGGCACATGCCGGCTATCTTTTGATAGGAATTGTAACCAACACACAAGAAGGTATGGCGAGTATCTTATTTTATCTTGCTGTTTATTTATTTATGAATATTGGTGCGTTTGCA
>CAZMXD010000225.1:0-3693 GCA_964570185.1 uncultured Nitrospina sp.
AATACCGTATTGAGTTGGCCTACGGAATGGCCGACCCTTGGACTCTTGCCGAGGCGGTGGAAAAACTAGAAAAGGAGGGAGCGAGGAAAATTGTGGTGGCCCGTATGTATTCCCTCGCAGATCAGTTTAAAGGAAAAACCGATTATATTCTGGGACTCACCGATACCGAACCAAAAACCCGAGGCGGTCCCCTGCCACCCCGCGTGCGCTCAAGCGCCATCTTCGCAACTTTTGGGGGCTATGAAGAAAATAATTCACTAATCTGCGAAATTCTCAAAGATCGGGTCCTGGAAATTAGCCAGAACCCGGAAAAGGAAACAGTCTTGTTGATAGCACATGGTGCTCGTGATGACAAGCGTGACAAAAGGTGGAAAGATGTACTGCAAAAACATGCGGACTATATCAAGAAAAACAGTCAAGCATCCTTCAAAGACATACGCGGTTTGACGGTCCGGGAAGACTGGCCAAAAAAACATAAAAAGGCGGTTGATGAGATCCGTGATCTCATTGAAGACGCTTCCACTCATGGCCAGGCATTGATCATTTCCAACCGCTTGTATGGAAGCGGCCGATATGACGAGTTTTTTGAAGGACTGGACTACGAAATGAATCGTAAGGGTCTCGCGCTTCACGCGAACATGACTCGCTGGTTGGAGGAAGGAATCCGTAAGACTCTCCAAAACGAGTTTTCATTACCCTAATTTAACAAGTTCGTTAGAAAAAGATGTCGAGTTAGTAATAAAAAATAATTTTTAAAGGATCAACGGAGAAATATTATGAATAAGTTTTGTTTAAAAACTGTCGTTTGGGGAACTATTTACATAACTATTGTTAGTGGCTGTGCTGTCAAAACTTTTGACACAAAAAACGTAACCCAGGAAATGGAAAAATCAAAAAAAGAGCCTGTCTTAGAAAAAAAATCCGCTAGAGAAGAAACAATGGAACCCCCAATTCAAAAAAGTTTTCCCGGTGAAAATTCGTCTTCTTTTTTCGCGGAAGAAAACCTGCCAAGTGAAGATAATCTGGAAACCCAAGAAGTAAAACCATCAACAGAACAGGTTAATCCATTCTTCGATCCAAATCATAAGGACAACGTAAAAAAGGATACTAACAAAAAATTCATTTTATCTGAAAAACTAGAAAATGTTTATTTCCGTTTTGATCAATACAAAATAGATGAATCTGCAAAAAAGATTCTATTAAAAAACGCGGAGTGGCTTAAACTTAACCCTTCCCTGAAGGTTCAGTTAGCAGGTCATTGTGATGAGAGAGGAACCAATAATTACAATATTGCTTTAGGAGACAGACGGGCGTTTTATGTAAAGAAACACCTCGCATTTTTAGGCATAAGCACGAATAGATTATTTCCGCTCAGCTATGGGGAAGAAAAGCCGACTTGCCGGGAAGGGGAAGAGAAATGCTGGAGTAAAAATCGTCGTGTTCAGTTTTTAATAATTTCTGATTGACAAATTGGGGGGAACTCCGGCGAAAAGCTTGCGCCTTCCATAAGACGCAGTACGCCTACTGTTGTCTCCTCCGGATAGCCGGGTTCCCTCTAATTTTTTTCCAGTTCTAATTCCATCCATATGGAAATTCCAACAAGTCCGCCCTTGCCTTAAGACCCCTAGCAAGCTGATGCTCATCATTTAAATTCAACTGATTTATCAAACTAGAAAATATGGAACGACCTAAAACAGGATTTGCCCAATATAAATTTACATAATTCATAACCAACATAATTTTTGTTTCTTTGGAAAATTTTTTATTTTCCATTAAAGAATTAAAAACTATAAATTTATAATCAGGGTCGCTGCTATTTTTTATGGCTGTTACAAACTCAAGATAATCACTTATGAATGGGTTTCGTTTATAGTTTTTCTGGAAAATCAATCTTTCCTTTTCAAAAGATACTTGTTTCAGTAAAGGATTTAATTTTATTGAATTTAATAAAAATTTTTTAGAAAGACTTTTTTCTTCCATTATCAAGTAAAGACAACTGAGTATCCAAGGAGTAATAGAATTATCAGGATTTATCAATATTGATTTTTTTAATAAGCTTTCAAGTTTTCTAAAAAGTTTTTGTTTTTTCGTATCTTCGGGAAACTGAAGCAAACTCCCTAAAGCAAACTCGTTGATCGCCCTCACATAGACAAACTCTTCAAGGTTTTCATGGACCGAACTGCAAGAGCTATCGCTTAAAGCGACGCAACCCGAATCCGCAAGATCTTCAATTCTATTAGAGGCAAAAATACTTTTTAAATAATCCAATTCCAGTCTATTTTTTGACCTGTTTATCTTGGCTACTTTTATTTTATTAACGTTCCTACCTGCCAAACTAATTATTGGTTTCAATAATTTAAATGCCATAACTCTATTGCCTGATCCGGTTGGATGAACAGTATCGAAAAAGAAGTCTTTTTTTTCAGGAATATTAACGGAAAGACCATTTTCGACATAAGAAGCATGCCTGTACTCCCTGGCCAATTTAATTTTAATTTTGTTAGTAGCTAGGAGTGCTTGTTGACGATAAAATAATTCTTCAGGATTCATATTCGCGAACTGGACATAATCTTGAAAGTTTTCTATAGAATTACTTTCATAAACTCCCGGTAATCCCATTAAAATTAATTTAATATTTTTATCTTTTGTTTTTTCAGCAATTTCGCGCAAATTATTCTCATAAAGATTCAGATTTTTATCCAAAATATTAAACCCCAACTCTGAATTGGTTTTTTTTACAAGTTCGATAATATTAAGACGTAATAGACGAAATATGTTTGATTTAATTAAAAAGGGGTGGTGATTTTCACAATACTGCTCAGAGTTTGTTATATCAGCGGATCTAAATTTGTTTATATCGTTCCATCCACTCATTAGAATTAGCAGGTCGGGTTTCAAGTCAACGATTTCATTTTCAAATCTGATTTTTATCTGACATGAATTATGGCCCCACATACCGGCATTAATTACCTGAAAATATTTTTCCTTAGTTTTAGATTGATTTAGCATTCGCTCCAAAATTCTTGGATACGTCAACCCATTTTCATGCATTCCCGCGGTAGTAGAACCTCCCAAAGTGACAATTCGAAAAATTTTGGAATCCTTCTTTTTTGCAAAGTAAGGCCCTCTATACCCTAAACTGTTAATTGCAATATCTCCATTTTCATTACGTATAATTCCTTCATTATTATTAAAATTTAATTTTGTTGGTATAAATTGTTTAAAAACCTGATTAGGTTTGCCTTTTATTTTTGTATATAACTCCATCGGAAAACTCTTTGTTTCCTTTGACATTGCTGCCTTACGTATTCTATAGCCTAAATTCTCATCATAATCCATGAAGGGATGATTCTTTTCCATCAACCCAAAAATTCCATAGATATTATTGTTAGTAATCAACTTTCCCGAAAACCATTCCAGGACTGAAATGGTGAAACAACTAACCAAAATAGTGAAAAATATAAATCTTTTTATTTTTGTTTGCATATTCCGAAAGATAGTTAGATTCAATCCTTCTTCAATTTATGAAAAGTTAGTTAATGGGGTTATAAAAAAGGCGAAAAACTAGGAAGTTATGATGGAAAGTTGCCTTTTAATTTTACGGTGCTATTATACAGTAGTTAATAAAAAATCCCGATTTGGCCCCATCGTCTAGCGGCTAGGACGCTGGCCTCTCACGCCGGAAACAGGGGT
>CAZMXD010000226.1:0-3666 GCA_964570185.1 uncultured Nitrospina sp.
AAGGTTTCCTGAAATATTCTAAAAAGAGTTGTCGATCTTTCAAGATCCATTTCGTCTCCATTCGTATGATTAAGAAAGTGGCATTGAATACCGGTTCGACTCTTAAATTCCTTAACTTGCCACTCAATAGCTTCAGGTAGACCCAAGTCATCCAAAATGGGTGGGCGTAAGTCCATGGCAATTCTTTTAACAGATTGAATGGCTTCGTCACTCATGTCTAGCAACTGATGTGTCGATCTCTGAGTTCCTGAGTTATGGTCAGCAAGCTTTTTATCCAATAATGAAAGCTCAAGCTTGATAGTCGTCAAAAGCTGACTGAGGTGATCGTGCACTTCTCTCGCGGTTCGAGTTCTTTCCTCCTCACGAACTTCTTGCAATCGATGGTAAAGGTTACGTAACTGTCCTTGAGATACCTCACTTTGGTCCTGCGCTTGTTTTCTTTCAAGTACTCTACCCAATTGAGTTCCAATCTGACCCATGATTGCCAGGATTTCCTCGTCGGGTTCGACAGCTTTTGTCGAAAAAAATTCCATCACACCCACTACCTCAGGGCCTATCAAAATCGGAAAAGCAAACCCTGCTTTCACCCCAATATCTTTTACCTGCTTAGCACGGGGAAAATTGGGATCTTTGGTAACATCGATAATCCATTCCGGCTCTCCACTTGCCAACACCCGACCTGGAAGACCTACACCAATTTCCAAGGGGGTATCAACCGTAATTTTCTGAAACACATCAAACTTACCTGGATCCCTTACATGCCATATTCCAGTAGGGACTAGCCTGGTTGCGGTTTTATCTTCAGTTAAATAAAGATGGCCTAAAGGCCAATCTGCAAACTTGCACACCCTTTCTATACAAAAAGATAGCGTGTCATTAATTGCCCTAGTTTCATTAGAAGCCATAGCAATCGACTTTACCAGGTACGCCCTATGCACCTCATTATTTAAACGTTTATTAGAACCACGTAACTCGGTTGTTCGATCTTGCACTCGAGCCTCAAGGAAATTGCGAGCAGCCGTAAGTTTTTCATCTGCACTATTTTTCAACAAACATAAAGTAGCCGCCAAACAAATTGTAAAAAAAGCTAAAACCCTGTTTGCAATAACATGAGTCAACTCTCCTCCCGGTGGGGAAAAGAAATACCCCAGGACATTCAATGCGGAACCTAAAATAGCAGCAATAATTATCAAATTACGGTTTTGAGCCATCATTCCCAACAAGACTAGCGAGACATATAGCATGCCGTCTGCAATGCCCAAGGGGAGCAACGCATCCAAGATAAAAATCCCAGCACAGGAGCCGATTCCAATTAATAAGTATTTAGTCGGAAAGCTTTTCATTTATATTTTTAAGATGTCTGCTGAATCCAATTATAAAAAGTGTAGCTCCTAACATTTCAAACCCTTCTTCAACTCCCACTAATATGCGTGTGTAATCATAACTCAAAGGATCCACCACCTTTTTTGAGAGGGCCTCTAATATCAACACCCCAACCCATAATGCCAAACCTATGAACATTGTAACCATTAGCCTTGGCGAATAAAAAAACCGCTTCAAAAAAAATCTTACTAGAAACACGGCAACTCCAAGAGCAATGGGAGCATAAAACCATAACCATTCATGAATAAAATGAAAGATTACAGAATCTAAGGCCAGCTTTCCGCCAATAGCAATAAAGTTTTCGTGAATCCCCACGCAATCATCTAATCCTATAAAAAAATAAACGAAAGCAACAAAAAACCATGGAAGCTTATCTCTCAATTGAGCCTCGTCTCCGTAGTCCTCGCGAGCCGTAAGCAGAACAACGATCCCCAACAGAAACAACTGCGCAGTAGAATAAAGTGTCCCGTAACCTTTTTCGGCATTCAGATTCCAATAGAAATCTTCCGGATGCAAAAACCACATAACCTGAAGGCCAAACTGCATCATCAATAGAATAGAAAAAAAGTAGATTCGTGTGGGTTCTTCCGTAGTTAATTTTCTTATCAATACCAGTTGTTTTTTACCAAATTCTGGATTGGTCCATCCTCTTAAACCAAAAAGAATTAGTAAAAACATAAATGGATTATTCAACCTTGCGCCCAAATAAGGAAATGGGAAATTCTCCCAAACACGAGCATGGATAAAAATAATTAGCATTGCAATCAGGTCTAGCCCAATCAGTAGCTTCAATATTAAATCCAGTTTTTTAGATTCTATAACAAACAAAATTATACCGATTTAAAGGTTAGTAGGAGCGCTTGACAGAAATAAAACAAAAAAGATTATCAACAAAAAAGGAGCTGTGGGTAGCCCGCAAATTAAAAAGCAAACCATGGCTCATCTCTTCAAAAGAACCTACTTTGATACTGCTAATTTGATCTCTTAGAACGAATATTTATCAAAGGAAATGGTGAAGGTAATGCAAAGTTTCCATCACTAAATATTTTTTGCAATCTTGCTGGATTTGACCTCCAGGAACCTTTTACTAAATTTTCAGGCTCTTTTCCTTTAAAAACCAAGTACCCATATTTTCCATAATGCGGTAATTTTCGCATTAAACCAGGAATACTGCCTTCGGATGAAGCGATTAACCAGGTAATAGAAGCCTTCTCATTTTTGTGTCTAGACAGTGTAAAAATAAAACTATGGTTTTTTAGTGGAAATATACCTTCTTTTAAAACAAAACTATTACCCTTCAAATCAATTCCATTTTTTTTTAACATCGGTAATAGACTCTGACCCGTCTCATTATTTTTTCCAAATACCCACAAACTTAAATTAGAAGACAAATGATCCCTCTTATCCGTTAACACAGGCTGAATTATATTTCCCTTTTCAATTAAAAACGTTGAAAGCTTAAGATACCCATTCGAAAGCTCTCTTGTCTCAATTGCCGGGAGAACAATAGCAGCTTGGGCAGCGCCAAAAGTCTTCCCAATACTAGCAGGCACTTCTTTGACATCTAATCTTCGAAAAACCTCACTAAAGGGATCTAGCCGAATTGCTTTTGGTTTCTTGGCTATGTGAAGGTGAAACTCTTGTTTGGGTTGATCAAAATTCAAATAGTGAATTTCTGGCAAGCTCATCTCTTCTTTCCAAATAGCTACGGGTAATTTTAATCTATAGGTTGGGGTTTTTTGTTTTACTTCCATAAAAAGGTTATATCGACCCTCGCTAGGCTCATATGATGCATCTAACAATTCAAATTCCGGGGCACCCTTTCGTTTAATCCATTGATCAAAAAACCAATCAAGTTTTTCACCCGAAATTGCTTCAAAAGTTTTCTCTATTTCCTCAAAACCTGCATATCGGTATTTATAATCCCTGTAAAACTTCTTCAAGCCTTCCAAAAATAAATCTTTGCCCAATTGATTCCTTAGCATATGAAAAATCATCATCAACTTTCCGTAACCGATAGCCTGCGAAGCCATGTTCTCACGGTGAGAAAATTCACTTATCGCAAATTCATTAGCATTGTTGACATAACTTAAGTATTTTAACATCTCCTGAAATCTATATTGGGCGCCCTTTCCTTTTAACTCCAATAATAAATGATCGGCAAGATAGGCTGTCAACCCCTCTGACCAGTTGCCAGAACTAGAATCAATAAATACTCCGTTACCCCACCAGTTGTGCAAAATTTCATGCGGAAAAGAGGAATGAAGAATAAAAGGAAATCGG
>CAZMXD010000227.1:0-3662 GCA_964570185.1 uncultured Nitrospina sp.
CAAGATGAGTCAGGTGGTTATCATTGATACTGCGGGTCGTCAGCAAATTGATGATGAATTAATGGACGAGTTAAAGCGTATCAAGGAAACGGTCCAGCCACAAGAAATATTGTTTGTTGCCGATGCTATGATGGGGCAGCAGTCTGCAGAAATTGCAAAAACGTTTAACGATGCTGTTGGTATTGATGGTGTTGTTTTGACGAAGATGGACGGAGATGCCAGAGGAGGTGCGGCGCTTTCCATTAAGTCTATTACGGGAACACCAATCCGTTTTATAGGTATGGGAGAAAAACTGGATGCTCTCGAGCCGTTTCATCCAGATAGAATTGTTTCCCGCATCCTTGGTATGGGCGATGTCATGTCGCTGGTTGAGAAAGCGGAAGAAAATTTTGAAGAGGAAGAACAGGAAGCAATACAAAAAAAATTCAAGGCAAACACTTTTACCCTTGAAGATTTTTGCGATCAGTTAAAACAGATTCAGAAGATGGGCTCTATAGAGCAACTTCTGGGAATGATTCCCGGTGCCGGAAAATTAAAAGGACTGAAAATAGACAACAAAGCCTTTGTGCAAATCGAAGCGATTATTAACTCGATGACCCCTAAAGAGAGGCTCAAACACAATATCATTAATGCAAGCCGAAAGCGCAGAATCGCTCAAGGGAGTGGAACGAGAGTAAATGATATAAATAAATTGTTAAAGCAATTTGTGCAGATGCAAAAGATGATGAAAAAAGTTTCCAGGGGAGGTGGACTTAACTTTGGCAGCTTGATGGGTGGCGGTGGGTTTTTAGGCCGCTGACAATAATTTGGTTTTATAGTTTGATTATATTTTTTAAGAGTCTTTACCTATTCCAGGAAGGCCGATTTTCAAGAAGGAGAAAACATTGGTAGTAATTAGATTAACTCGACGAGGAGCAAAAAAGAAGCCTTTCTATCGAATTGTGGCGGCAGATTCTAGAATGCCAAGAGACGGTCGTTTTCTGGAAATTCTGGGAACCTACGACCCCATGCTTGAAGAAAATGGCTGTAAAATTGATGCAGAAAAGGCCGTTGCATGGATTAAGAAAGGAGCGAAACCTAGTAAAACCGTAGGCTCCCTCCTCAAAAAAGCCGGGGTTGGTGCATAGTAGTTTTGATAATACTTTGTCAATAAAAATACTAAAAGCTAATTTATAGCTTCGAATTCAAATTGGTAACTCTTTCTGGCTCATCTACCTGCATTCGAATTTCTATGTGAATAAAGGTAGCGAAAGCATACGTCTTATTGCAGAGAATCGTAATTTGCATAAATGAATAATTAGTTTTGGCTTAAATCACCTAATATTAACAGGATCCTGCTGGCCAGCGAAGGAGAGTGTCATGAGAGATCTGATATTGATTATTGCCAAGTCACTAGTAGATAAACCTGATGAAGTGGAAGTAGCAGAAGTAAAGGGTGATAAAACCACTGTCCTTGAATTGAGGGTTGCGAAAGATGATCTTGGCAAGGTCATAGGAAAACAGGGCAAAACGGCTCATGCTATAAGAACTATTTTGAATGCGACTGCGACTAAATTAAAACAACGTGCCGTACTGGAAATAATGGAATGACATGGATTGGATTTCGGTTGGGAGATTAACTCGAACTCACGGTTTAAAAGGGGAGTTGAAGTTTTATCCTTTCGAGCAGAATGGTATTATGGTGCAAAACGGTCAGAGGGTTTGTTTGGGAGAAATGCAGTTAAAGATTGAATCTGTTCGTGGTATTAAGTCTCCCTTTATCCTTAAGTTGGATGGGATAAACAGCATTGAAGACACGAAAAGTTTGGTGGGACAGGAGCTGAAAGTTGCCAGAAAAGATTTTGAAGCGTTGCCTGAGGGAGAATTTTATCGCTTTGAGATTGAAGGGTTAAAGGTATTTGATGACACCGGAAAATATTATGGTGTTGTAGAGGAAATAGTTGAAACAGGTAGTAACGATGTCTATGTGGTGCGAGGCGAGGGTAAAGAATGGTTGATTCCTATGATAGATTCTGTAGTTCAAACCATAGACCTCGAGCAGGGTAAACTTATTTTCCATTGTGTTGAGGGATTGTTTGAGGACACTCCGGTTTGACATTGTTAGTATTTTCCCAGGGATGTTTGGGTCTCCTTTTGGAGACAGCATTATAGGGCGTGCCTGCGAAAAAGGTTTGTTGGATATACGAGTTCATGACCCGAGGGATTATACGCTGAATAAACACCGCAAGGTGGATGATACGCCCTTCGGCGGCGGAGTAGGTATGGTAATGAATGTAGAGCCGATTGACCGGGCTCTTAAAGCCATAAAGAAAGAAGTGCCGAAAGCTAGGACGGTCCTGCTTTCACCAAGTGGTCGCCCTTTCAATCAGGAAAAAGCAAATGAGCTTTCTGCTCAGGAAAGTTTGATCTTGATTTGTGGTCGCTACGAAGGGATTGATGAACGAGTTCGATTGCACTTTGCAGATGAAGAGATTTCAATTGGTGATTATATTTTGACTGGAGGAGAAATTCCGGCAATGGTTTTGGTCGAGGCCGTTTCTAGGTTGTTGCCTGGTGTTTTGGGAGATTCTGAATCTATTTTGGAAGAGTCTTTCTCGGAGGGAATGCTGGAGTATCCGCAGTATACGAGACCAAGAGAATATAAAGGATTTAAGGTTCCGGATGTTCTGGTTTCAGGTGATCCTAAAAAAATCCGTAAATGGCAAAAAGCTGAAGCATTAAAAAAAACGGCAAGCGTCCGTCCTGATCTACTTGAAAAAACGAAGCGGTCGAATTAAAAAAATAGGATTTTTGAGTAAGGAGAACTTGGGGCAATTTTAGATTTTTTTCCGAGCCAGTCAAATAGGCTTGGGGTTATGCAAAGTTTATAAAAACAGGTCGATTTTGGCGGAAGTATCAAATTCGAACATTCATCTGGCTTTGGTCCATTTTCCTGTTTATAACAAAACTGGGGAAGTGGTTGTTTCATCTGTAACCACATTAGATGTTCATGATATCTCGCGTGCTTGCAGGACTTTTGGGCTGGGAACATTTTATGTTATTACTCCGCTTAAAACCCAGCAGCAACTTGTGCATCGTTTAATCGGCCATTGGCTAAAGGGATTTGGCTCCGAGTATAATCCGACCCGAAAAGAAGCATTACTAAAGACGGTTGTAAAAAATAATCTTGAAGAAGCAGTTAAAGAAATATCCGAGAAAAGCGGAAAGAAACCCCGTGTTATTGTAACTGGGGCAAAAAAGGCGTCTCGAAGCATTGGTTATGAGGCACTAAAAAAGGAGCTTAAACAGGGAGAACCCAACCTTCTAGTTTTTGGAACGGGATGGGGATTAGAAAAAAACCTGATTAAAAACGCAGATCATGCCTTGTTGCCTATTGAGGGTAGCAACGGATTCAACCATCTTCCGGTTCGCGGTGCCATTTCGATTATTCTTGATCGTTTACTGGGTAATCGGGAATTCCAGGTAGATTAATACACACTTTGCAAAAAGGTAATCATAAAGTTTTACGCACAATCCTAGGAGAGAAGTAAATGAATTTAGTTGATCAAGTAGAAGCTAAAGAAATGAAAAAAGAAGTCGCCGATGTCCATATCGGTGACAACGTAAAAGTACATATGCGCATTGTCGAGGGTGAAAAAGAACGTATTCAGATCATTGAAGGT
>CAZMXD010000228.1:0-3604 GCA_964570185.1 uncultured Nitrospina sp.
TAAACTGAATCCACAAAATGGCGCACCCATACGCCTGGTTGTACCGTGGAAATACGGTTTTAAAAGTATTAAGTCAATTGATACTATTGAATTTGTCAAAGATCCGCCCCGCACATTTTGGCAAACGGTTTCTCCATTGGATTATGACTTCTGGGCAAATGTTGAGCCTACTGTTCCATATGCGAAATGGGATCAACGCTTTGAATTGCCCTTGGGAAGGGCAAAAAAAGAAACAACCACGCTTTATAACGGATATGCCGCTCAAGTCAGAAAACTATATTCTTGAAACAAATTTTTAGATAAATCTCCATTTAAATTAAAAGCGAACTTGCTAAAATATAAAAATAATGACCAATGTTAGTCTGGCGTACGTTTGGTTACGGGAGGTTTGCAAAAACTTTTTATTTCCCGTGGAATTACTTTGACCACGCGCACGTCCCAATTTATAGTTGCTCGATTCATCTTTATCCAAGAGTCCGCTAGTCGCCCCATATCCCAGTTTGAAATACGCAGTGGCCCCCAATTATTTTTGAGACCTTCAAATAGTTGATCATTATAGAAATTGATCATTGTTTTATTTTTTAAAATTTTGTCCAGGATAGGGTAAAAGTCACGTCCGTGAATGACAATTCCTTTTTTGTCGGAAGCGTTTAGGATGCCTAGACCAGTCCCTGAAATAATCTTTAAACGAAGTGCGCCATTTTTTACAAAACGGTCGACCGGCCATTTTTCATCGGGAGAAGGAGGGGTAACTTTATAGTTACCTTCAGGTATTCCTTTAATTGAAATTAATTTTAAAAACTCCTTGTCTATCTTTCCTTTGGCGTCGATTCCAAGGAAACAAACTTTTTTAAGTTTAATAGTTTTATTAAGAACTGATAAATCCCCGGGGTAATTGATGTCTCCGGATAGTCGGATTATGATCTTTGAATCTTGGCATAGAGCCGGAGTTATAAAAACTATTTGGATCATAAATACAAATAAACTTAGAATAAAATAAGTCCGTAAAACGCAAAATTTTCGTGTCGCATAGAAGCGGCTTAAGGTTTGGTTGGATACCATTTACTTAAAAATTTCCAAAAAAACAAAATTATTAATCGCTTCTTCAGAAATATTTTTTACATTAATTCCAGAATTAAATTTTGGGTTATTGACCGCATCTTTATTTCTTTTATTGGGTGGTTGGGGCATAATTTTTTTTAGATAAGACGATTTAATAGCAAAGCTAGAATTCTCCAAGGTATTCTTTAAATAAGAAAATGATTTTTTTGCTTTAGACTTCCCTAGTAGCAACCCGATTATCTTACCTTCTTTATTAAATAGTGGGCCTCCGTCTCGGTTTTCTCTAAGCGTTAGATCAAGCTCAACTATTTTGTCGCTGTTATCAAGACCGTTTTCTTTAACAATTACTCCTTTAGACATTGAAGGGTTTGGGTCCATTAGTTTTGAAAAATTTAATGTATAAACAGTATTGCCTTGTTCAAAATGCGGCTTGTTTTCAAACTCTAACGATTTAAGTAAGTATTTGTTAGCATTCATTAATTTTAAAACCGCAATTTTATATACAATAAGTTCCCGAATTAATATCACAGGTTCTATTTTGCCATTTGCAAATCTTATACGGATTTTTTCTCCTCCTTGGATTGATGAAACGGTGGTCAGCAGGTAACCTTGGTTACCTACAAAAAAACCAATCCCTGAGGGTTTCCAGCCTTGTTTGGCAGGTATTAATGTATTGGCTGAAAAATACTCTGGTTTAAGATCAAGCTTTTTATACGCCCTATCTAGATTATTTTTAATAATACCAAGATTAGGATTTAATTTTTGATCATCCCTGTTTTTGTATAGTAATTTGGCTTTATTAAAATGGTCAATGGCTTGAGCACCCCTGCCAATTTGAAAATAAAGTAACCCCAGGTAATGATGCGTTTCGGCAGAATCTGGGTTTGTTTTTAGAACTTTGAGGTAAGTTTGGATTGCCGCGTTTAGTTTTTCCTCAACAAGCAAATTAAAAGCCTTTTTGCTGAGGTTGTTTGGTTGATTGGCACCGCTGATGCCGTGAAAAATAATGGAGGCCAAAAGTATTATGGCGCTTAAAAAAAGTTTTAAAGTATTTATCTTCACGGCGATATTAAAACCAAAATCCTATTTTTTATTTTGATAGTACTATTTTATAACTTTCACAACCCAATTATGCCGGTGTTTCATATAAACATCCGCATATGATGAAATAAAAGATTACTCAAGGTACCCTGATTATCCAGCTTAAATTTGTTGTTAAACAAATCGTCGTTATCGATAGTGATCCCCCTCTAAAAAATGGATAGGAACAATGATATACCTTGTTTAAGGACCCTGCCATGTGTTTTTTCGGCAATGGGTATTTAGGTTATGTCTCTTAATTGTCGATACAATTGATATATAGGTAATAAACCTGAGTTGGCCTAGGGACGCTAGAAGGAGGTATTCTTATGAGGATCCCTGATTATCAAAATGTCCACGGAGTCAAAGATGGAAATCACTGGACAACAAAAACAAGCAGGGTTAACAAGGCTCATGAAGATGAGTTTGAAAAAGAACTGGCGGACTGCATTAATAAAAGAAAATCTAATGCAAAAACGAAAAGAAAAAAAGACAGTCAAAAAAAACATCGGGCTCTTGTCGATGAAAGTCAGGAGCTAGACGAGGAAACGCCAAGCAATAGTGATCATTTTTCAAGTTGGGCCTAATCGACATCGCCAGGAAAGTCTTTTGATTAAAAATCGGGCTATTCTATATGCGAGTAGGGAGGGATTTAATCCAATTTACCCTTGCTTCCATGGGCATCCTCAATAATTTAATCTTTTTTTCAACTCTGCAGGGTGGTAAACAGCGTCATCAATGTCATCAATTGTCGCCGTGATGCATCCTTGAGAAAGAAAAAAAGATGATCGCACTTCCTCCTTCAATTTCTTTGCAAATGAGTGTCGGCATGCATCATCACTATGAGTTAGATAACGCATGGCATCTTTGTAAAATAGCATAAGAACAAGATTGTTTGAGGGAGTAAAAGGGTAAGAACAATTTACCGCTGCTCCTGAATCTTGCGAAGAATTAATAACAACCGAATTGTTTTTAAGAGCGCAACTCGAATTCAAAAAACAAATAACGGAAAGTATAATAATAGTTTTTTTCATTTGCTTTATTTTTTCCATTTACCCTGTCGCTTCTGTCAGAACGATATTTTTCTAAAAAAAATCGCACTTGAAGAAACCCGAACTAGGCATTGTCAGACATAAGTTTCTCTGTTGTGGATGGATGGGTTTATTTTATGCTAATTGGCTGGTATAAGCAAAGTGAAGTCAGGTGATTATGTATTAATATAGCGGGGAAATACTGAGTTCAATGCTCTAATATCCACTGCGTATAATCACTATTTCCCTTTTTTTGATATAATCTGCACATCCTAAAATGTCTAAAGAGTTTTGTAATGCGGACTACTTGGAAACTATATGGCAACAAGGCCAAACTCACGCTCTTCCTCTCTTTCGCTTCTCTGTTTTTGTGCGTGGCAATCGTATCCTGGGCTGATCCAAAATTTAAAAAAACATGGAACTTTGACTCC
>CAZMXD010000229.1:0-3592 GCA_964570185.1 uncultured Nitrospina sp.
CTTCGACCAATGAATATGGATGATGTTTCTAAGCAATTAAAAGAGGATATGACCACCACTAAATCTGTTATGAATAGGCGTAAGATTGCTAAACGTTTGAAAATAGTGGAAGCGTTCCGGAAATCAGGAAACAAGCCTGAATGGATGGTTCTTCAGGTAGTTCCAGTTATTCCGCCTGAGTTGCGGCCGCTCGTTCCGCTTGATGGCGGGCGTTTTGCTACATCTGATTTAAACGATCTTTACAGGCGCGTAATCAATAGGAATAACCGTCTTAAACGTTTACAGGAATTGAAAGCGCCACAAATTATTATTCGTAATGAAAAGCGAATGTTACAGGAAGCCGTGTCGGCCTTATTTGATAATGGTCGTCGAGGTCGTACCCTGCGTGGTACCAATAAACGCCCTCTTAAATCTTTGAGTGATATGCTTAAAGGTAAACAAGGTCGGTTTCGTCAAAACTTGTTGGGGAAGCGAGTAGATTACTCTGGTCGATCTGTTATTGTGGTTGGTCCGCACTTAAAATTTCATCAATGCGGACTGCCGAAAAAAATGGCTCTGGAATTATTTAAACCATTTGTCTTTAATAGGTTGGAAGAAAAAGGATATGCGACCACGATAAAAACGGCAAAGAAAATGGTGGAGCAAGAGCGGTCCGAAGTTTGGGAGGTTCTTGAAGAGGTTGTTAAAAACCATCCAGTGCTACTTAACCGAGCACCTACCTTGCATCGTTTGGGTATACAAGCTTTCGAACCTTTGCTTATAGAGGGAAAAGCCATACAGGTGCATCCTATGGTTTGTACCGCATTCAATGCGGATTTTGATGGTGACCAAATGGCGGTTCATGTCCCTCTTTCTATGGAGGCGCGAACCGAGTGTAAGTTGTTGATGATGTCTTCCAACAACGTATTGTCTCCTGCAAATGGCAGGCCTATAGCTGTTCCAACCCAAGATATTGTTTTAGGTTGTTATTACATGACAAAAATCCGTGGCGATGTCAAAGGCAGTGATAAGATTTTTGCCGATCAAAAAGAAGTGATAGCTGCTTATAACGCTGAAGAGCTGGACTTACAGGCCTCAATTATGGTGCGCATCGAAAATATTCTGACGCCAACCACGACTGGAAGAATTCTTTTGGGAGAAATTCTTCCAAACGGACTTCCTTTTGAGTTGGTAAACAGGCTGATGGATAAAAAATCCTTGTCAGATCTTATTTTTCAGGCCTTCTTAATAGTGGGCCGTGAAAAAACAGTGACCTTACTTGATGATGTAAAAAGGCTTGGTTTTAAATATGCAACAGAAGCTGGTCTGACAATCTCTATAGAACAAATGCGAATACCGAAGACCAAAGTGAAATTGGTTGATAAAACCAACGATGAAGTGCTTAAGGTTCACAAGCAGTATCGCGACGGACTTATTACTAATGGCGAACGTTATAATAAGGTTATCGATATTTGGGCGCATGTCACAGAAAAAGTTTCTGAGGAGATGTTTAAAGAATTGGAAAGCGAAGACGAAGCAACCGTTATTGGAAAAACCGATAAAGACTTCAATTCAATTTTTATCATGGCTGATTCAGGCGCAAGAGGAAGCGCCCAACAGTTAAGGCAGTTGGCGGGAATGAGAGGATTAATGGCCAAGCCTTCGGGAGAAATTATTGAAACACCCATAACTGCAAATTTCCGAGAAGGGTTGTCAGTAATTCAGTATTTCATTTCAACACATGGGGCTAGAAAAGGTTTGGCTGATACGGCACTTAAAACTGCAAATTCTGGTTACTTGACACGGCGTTTAGTTGATGTTGCTCAAGATATGATTGTTCAAGAAGATGATTGTGGAACTTTGAAAGGTATAGATGCGATTTCTCTCGTGGAAGCAGGCGAAATTATTCAGCCTTTAGGTGAAAGAATTTTAGGGCGAACCGTTCTTGAAGACGTGGTCGATCCTTTTACTGGAAACATTTTGGCGGAAGCTGATAGTCTGATAGAAGAAGATACAGTTAAAGCCATTGAGAATGCGGGTATAGAAAAAGTTAAAATGCGTTCCTGTTTGACTTGTGAGTCCAAACAGGGGGTTTGCATTAAATGTTATGGTCGCAACATGGCCACTTTGAAATGGGTGGAAGTAGGAGAGCCTGTGGGTGTGATTGCAGCGCAGTCTATTGGTGAGCCAGGTACGCAGTTAACAATGCGTACTTTCCATATAGGTGGAACAGCAAGTAGAGTGGTGGAGCAGACAACTTTAAATACTAAGCGAGGGGGTATTATTAAGTATATGGGACTTCGTACCCTCAAAAATCAAGCAGGCGAAATTATAGTAATGAATCGTAATGGAAGCTTGGTTGTGCAGGACGAAACAGGGAGGGAAAAAGAACGGTTTGCAGTTGTATATGCTGCGAAACTTAAAGTCAACGATGGTCAAGAGGTTCAGGAAGGTCAAACTTTGATTGAATGGGATCCTTACACTAATGCAATTTTAACTGAGGTGGAAGGCACCATTGCTTTTGGCGATATTGTTGAAGGTGTGACTATGAAGGAAGACTTCGATGAAATTACAGGATTGTCAACAAAGGTAATTATCAGTCACCGTGATGAAAAGAAACAACCAAGAATTTCACTAAAAGATAAAAAGGGTGAAACTGTCCGGCGATATATTCTTCCTGCGGGCGCAAACATCAATGTCAATGAAGGAGATCATGTAAATGCGGGAGATTTAATTGTTAAGATTCCGCGTGAGTCCGCAAAAACAAAAGATATCACTGGCGGTTTGCCAAGGGTTGCAGAGCTTTTTGAAGCGAGAAAACCTCATGAGCAGGCAACTATTACTGAGATAACTGGTAAAGTCAAATTTGGCGGTTTTGTAAAAGGGATGCGTAAGGTAATTGTTGAAAGTGAATCGGGGGATGAATGCGAATACCTGATTCCGCGTGGTAAACATATTAATGTTCATGAGGGCGATGAAGTTATAGCTGGTGAATCTTTAATGGATGGGGCTTCCAATCCGCATGATATTCTCCGGGTTTTGGGTGAAGATGAATTGAGAAAATATTTGGTGAATGAAGTTCAAGAGGTGTATCGATTACAGGGTGTTGCTATCAACGATAAGCATATTGAAGTTATTGTCCGGCAAATGCTCCGGCACTTAGTAATTGAAGATTCGGGAGACACCGAATTTTTAATAGGTGAGCAGGTCACCAAAAAAGCATTTAATGAGATGAATCAGGAAGCTATAAAAAATAAGAAAAAACCAGCCAAAGGCGCACCGGTTCTATTAGGGATAACCAAGTCATCGTTAAGCACTGAAAGCTTTATCTCGGCGGCATCGTTTCAGGAAACCACTCGCGTTTTGACAGAGGTGAGTGTAAGCGGCAGGCGAGATAACCTAGTGGGTTTAAAGGAAAATGTGACGATGGGCCGGTTGATCCCTGCTGGGACAGGGTGCCGAGCTTATAGCGGAATACGTATTGAAGAGCCGGAAATGGATAATAACGGTCAAAAAGAGGAAGAAGAAACGCCTGTAGCGGTGGAGTAGAACACCCCTTTTTTTAGCTTGACTCCGGGATTTTCAATGGTACAATTGCACCTTTTTCACGCCA
>CAZMXD010000230.1:0-3559 GCA_964570185.1 uncultured Nitrospina sp.
TTTATTAAAAGATTGGAATTTGGAAATTTAAACTGGGGCGTCTTGGGTGTGGAAGTTTGTCGCTTGTTGGAACTTTTGACCGACTGAAATCAGACTGGCTTCATCAAAATGTTTACCCATCAGTTGTAATCCCACTGGCAGATTTTCTCCGCTCACAAAACCACACGGTATAGATATAGCCGGGATGCCTGCCAGGTTTGCTGAGATGGTATAGATATCTGCAAGATACATCTGCAGTGGATCATCTAGTTTTTCTCCGATTTTAAATGCAGGGTAGGGAGTCACGGGTGCAGCGATGACATCACATTTTTTTAAAGCGTTTTCAAAATCCTTTTTGATTAAAGTTCTTACTTTTTGACCTTTTAGATAGTAAGCATCGTAGTAACCAGAACTGAGTACGAAGGTACCAAGAATGATTCGTCGCTTGACTTCTTCTCCGAACCCTTCTTCGCGCGTATTTTCGTACATATTGGCAAGGTTGTCTGAATTTGAAGTTCGGTAACCGTATTTAACTCCGTCATACCGAGACAAGTTAGTGCTAGCCTCGGCACAAGCAATAATGTAGTAAGCAGCGACAGCATAGTCGAGATGAGGTAATGAAACTTCGACCGTTTGCATTCCAAGAGATTCGAGAGTACGAATGCCATCCTGTACTGCTTTTTCTACTTCGGGTTGTATGCCGCCAGTAAAATACTCTTTAGGAATACCGAGCTTCATTCCTTTAACATCTTGATGAAGGGCTTGGGTGAAATCTGGCATGGGAACTCCTGCCGAGGTGGAATCTTGCCGATCTTTTCCGCCAATTACATTCATAAGAATTGCGGCATCGGCAACGGATTTGGTAATAGGACCAATTTGATCCAAAGATGAGGCAAAGGCAACAAGACCGAATCGCGAGACGCGTCCATATGTGGGTTTGAGTCCTGTCACACCGCAAAACCCTGCAGGTTGGCGAATTGAACCACCAGTGTCGCTACCCAGAGCGGCAATACATTCGTGAGCGGCAACTGCTGCTGCCGAACCCCCGCTAGAACCACCAGGAACTCGGTCGAGCGCCCATGGGTTCTTAGTAAGATGATGTGAAGAATTTTCGTTGGAAGATCCCATAGCAAACTCATCCATATTAGTTTTGCCGACAATCACAGCGCCCGCCGCTTGCAGTCGGTTCACAACGGTGGCGTTATAAGGAGCGACAAACTGATCAAGGATTTTTGAGGCGCAAGTAGTACGACTTCCTGCAGTACAAATTAAGTCTTTTAAGGCAATAGGCACACCAAGTAATGGTTGTTCTTCTCCTTTGCTGATTCTGGCATCAGCAGCTTGAGCCTGTTGCATGGCTTTCGCTCGCATTAAGTGGGCAAATGCTTTTACTTTTTCTTCTACGGCATCAATGCGTCCGAAAACAGCTTGAGTCAATTGTACAGAAGATAATTTTTTTGATTGCAGAAGCTCTTGCGCCTGCGTAATGGTAATGCGATACATGGGATTAGATTATTTTAGGTACTTCGTAATGCCCTTTACTGTGAGCTGGAGAATCGTTTATTGGGGCATGATCTGTTAGTGGTTCCGTTGCCATGTCGTCACGAAAAATGTTGTTTAAGCCCAAAACATGTGCAGTGGGTTCCACGTTCTGAGTATCTAATTCGTTGAGTTTTTCTATATATTTGATGATGGTTCCCATTTGATTAGAAAACCGTTTTTTTTCCGCATCGGTCAGCTTTAAGCGTGCCAATTTGGCTAGATATATAATATTCATAATTTTTATTTTGGAATTCTTTTTCTAAAAAACACGACACGCCAATTAATACTTCCAAAAGCCAAGTAAAAAAGCCCGTTTAACAAAGATTTTGACCTATCGTCTGTAATGGTATGTTACTCGGAGGTGGTTTTACGATCTTTTTTCTTTTTCTTTTTTAGCTCCGCCATTTTTTCAGTAGCGGTGATTTTTGATGCCTTACGTGCCAGCCTTTTTGTCTTCTTTTTAAGTTTACGAGTTCCACTTAGATCATCTTTTTTAGATGCTTCTGCCAGATTGGATTGAGCTTTTTTAAGGTGCTCCTTTAGTTTTTCAACGTTTACCATATTTCTATTCCATTATTTAGGGGTTCTTTTAAGTTGTCTTTATACCATACGAAGGTTCTATGTGGCAAGGTATCCCCCTATTTGCAAATTAATTAAACTTCTAAGAAAATCAGAGTTAAATCATTTGTAAAGTCGCAGCCATTTTGTGGGAAGAACCACCCTTTTTAAGATTTCATACTTTAAGTATTTAATAATTAGCCCAATACTTGCAAATCAATCTGCCGTTTTGAAAGATCTACATTGGTAACGCGTACCTTGACACGGTCTCCAATTTGAAAAACACGGTGGCGTTTTTGTCCTATTAATTTATGTTCTGTTTCAATGAAGAGATAATAGTCATCCATGATGCTAGAAATTTTTACCAACCCTTCTATGAAAACGTTTTCTAATTCAACAAAGAAACCAAAGCCTGTAACTCCTATAATAAGTCCATAAAAAATTTTGCCAATTTCTTCCATCATGAATTGCGCTCGTCGAAGGGCTATGATCTCCCTTTCTATAGACATTGCCTGTATTTCCATTTGAGTAGACTGGTCTGATATTTCCAATAACGAGGCTAGAAGGGCTTTCTTTTCTTTTTTTGAGCATTTATGTTTTAGATATTTTTTAATGATTCGGTGGACGACTAAATCCGGATATCTTCGGATAGGAGAGGTGAAATGAGCATAGTGCTCAAACCCAAGACAATAATGGCCAGGATCGGATACTGAATAGCGAGCTTTTTTCATAGTCCTTAGTAAGAGAGTGTTAACTATTCTTTCCTCTGACCTGCCTTTAGTTTTTTGTAAAAGATTATTTAATTCCCGCGAACAAATTTTTTTAGGGGAAGAAATTTTTAATCCAAAGGAAGAAATGAATTCCTTAAACTCAAATAGTTTTGTTTGATCGGGAGCTTCATGAATTCGATGAATACAGGGAATATTTTTGTTATGTAAACTGAGCGCTACAGCCTGGTTCGCTGCCAGCATAAATTCCTCAATTAATTGATGCGCTGCGTTATGGTCAGCCACGCCTATTTGCTTTACTACTCCCGCTTCATTGATTTGGATTTCCGGCTCGGGCACAAAAAAGTCAACGCTGCCATTTCTGAATCTGCGTTTTCGAAGTGTCTGGCTGAGATGGTGCATGTCTGCAAGGGTTTTCATGAAAGGCAAATCGTCTATTTTGTCACTCCCATTATCGATTAAACGAGCTACCTCGTAATAAGTGAACCGTCTTTGACTTTTTATTATAGATTTATGAATGTCAATCGACAGTGCGTTGGCTTGACGGTCAAATTTAATGAATACGCTCAGGGTCAGGCGCCTTTTATGAGGTTTCAAGCTGCAAGCTTCATTGGAAAGGACTTCGGGAAGCATGGGGATAACACCATCCGCGTAATAGATACTTGTTCCCCTTTGAAAGGCTTCGTCATCGAGATGCGAATTCTCTCCTACAAAATAGCTAACATCGGAAATATGAACGCCCAACCTATAAT
>CAZMXD010000231.1:0-3554 GCA_964570185.1 uncultured Nitrospina sp.
ACAGCTATTGTCGCAACGCTTGGTGCGCAGGGTGTGGTTGGTCTCGCTGCTGTTGGAGTGATCTATGCTCTTTTTAATAGATAATAAATAAACATTGTCAGGTGAAGCGACTGTTTTTCAGATTTACCATTTTTTTCTGAAACTACAGTCGTTTCATGTTGGCATGAAATTTAGTGAATACCTCTAATTAAGAACTGTGTGGCCGCGGTTTTTCATACAGTTTCTAAAAACTTCCTTGTAAGACTCGCTTACATTCCAGCCCATTATTCCCCCCGCACCTATTCCTCCGACTGCAGCCCCAATAGCCGCGCCTTTTCCCGCATTACCTGCTGCCGCGCCAATTGTAGCTCCCGCAGCGGCACCTAATGCGCCGCCAATTAATGCGCCTTTTCCAACCTCTTCACTCGTATGATTCGATGCGTCTTTTGCTAATTCATCACACTCAATTTTATCTTGTTTTAGATTGGCCGCATTTTTATCACCATAAGTGTCGATTGCGGGAGCCCATCCTGATTGAGTAGCGCAACCTGGTAGCATTAACCCAAAAATTAATACAATCAAACTTATTTTATTTTTCATTGTACCTTCCTGTTTTTTAACATAAAGAGTATAAGGCGAAGGCCTTAAAAGATTGACCCAAAGCCAGTCGTAATTTCCTTGTAATTTTTTTTATCTTAAAAAAATATTTCGATTTCCATTTTTATACTCTGTTTAGAACGAAGTAAAATCCAAAAGGCAGAACCCGGTTTCAAAGAACATAGCCAAGAAGAGAAAGTTTTTGGTTTTAATGGATTCGTATAAAATTATATAATGGGCTAAGAAAAAGAATAAGCATAAAAATTATTTAGAATCACTATGGTTTTTAATTTTATGACTTATCAAAAATACATAGTCTTGTTTTTTCTTTGTATCTATTTTACTTGTTCCTGCGGTGGAAGAACAGCCAATCCAATCACTGTCAAAAGAGATCAAGACCAGGAATTAACTTGCAAACAGATTGAATATGAAATTTATCAAATAAGAAATGATATAACTGACTTGTATGCTCAAGCTGCTAAAAGCAGAAAAAAAAGCAAAATTATTAGTATGCTTTCTATTCTAAGTCCCCTTGGGCCACTATCAAACGTCTTCAGTGATGTGCGAAAAGCAGATAAAGTTGAGATAAATGCATTACAGAAAAGACACAATCACATAGTAATGATTGCCAAAAACAAAGGGTGCGGGAAGGGAAAATTTCTTTTGCCTACCGAAACAAAATGCAAAGACTTTTACACCGTAGGTTGCTTTGTCCCTTTTAAAAAAGACAAGCGATAAGATCACCTATTTCCATGGCACAGGATTTTATGGTTTGAACTAGAGCTCAACATTCGCCATACTGTTGACATGCATTATCTCTTTTCTTGTCAGCTGCTTTTTCCTCTTCCGTCTTTTTGGGTTTTGGGGGAGCCAGTAATCTTAGGTCGCATTTTTTAGCTATCGCAGCTTGATGTATCGCCTCACTTTCGCCCATTAAACGCTTGTACTCAACTGCTCCATCCTCATCTCCATCAATGAAAAATAATGCTGGCCAAAAAAGTATCAACCCAACAGTCATTTTTGTTGTGTCATCGCCTTCCTTCTCATCTAGTTTGGCGTGCATAGATTGTACTCTTCTGGAAACACGGTCACTCTCCATTACTAGTTGCTGGCAATCAAAACTTTGATAAATTAAAGGTGATACATAGGATGGGGCCATTTCATTTGGTGATGTAGCACATCCGGCAAAGATGGATAGGAAAGAGAAAAAAAATATAGCAGGTCTTATTCTCATGCACAGGTCTCCTCATGAATCTCATATTTTTAATATTTTAAAGATGAAAACCAACCCCAGATAGTAAATGCTCTAAAGTATCCAGCATGCAAAAGAACCATACCAAAGGATAGCTATAATAACAACCATAGGCCACACCAAAATAAAAACACTAAATACCTCTATTTGTCTGAACTCTAGTGCCTAAACTGTGCCTGCGTAAATAAAAAATGGGCTACAAAATAAACTGTAACCCATTGATTGATGGTTTTTAGAAATAATTGAACCTTAAGTTAAACATTTGTTAAAACATAATCATTGCTCTCTCGTTTCTATTATGACTATATTTTGCGATGCCTGTTCAATAAAATCAGAAAGGGAGTTTTTGGGTTGATTGGGAATTACAACAATGCCTGTGTTAGTCAGCATCAATTTGGAAAGCATCAAATCTGGAACAGTTGAAAGAAGGTTTTTTACAAACGATGATTTAATCGCATAGTTGACGTTTTGCGGTATTGCCCCCATTGAATCTATTGCTAAAGAAGACAATGAGGCTGTTGTGATGCCGATGACCTCTCCTTTGTGGTTGAACAAAGGACCTCCGCTGTTGCCTGGCTGAATAGGTAGGCTGACTTGGAAGAAAGCAGGGTCATCCCTTAACCCCGTCATGGCATTAATAACCCCTTCAGAATACTTTGGTCTTTCACCCATTAAATCAGAAGCAGGATAACCGATGGTAAAAACCTTTTCCCCAATCCTTGCCTGAGATGAGTCACCCAGTTTAATTTGTGCGACTGAAAAAGGAGGAACATCTGTTAATTTCAGGATGGCTATATCACCCCTTATGTCCTTAGCTATAATCTTAGCTTCAACCGTTTCTCCGTTCACAAACTTAGTAAGTATAGAAACAGAGTTTTTGACGACATGATAGTTAGTAATAGCATAATTCCCCTTACTTAAAAGAAATCCTGTGCCGACTGAAAAGAATGGTTTTTCGCGTGGTTCGTGGTTTGGTTGAGAAGGTCTTATATTAACTATTATTTTCTCAAGTTGATTTATATGAGCAAGAATTACATCCGCACTATCGGGTTTGATTCGTATTGCCTCTTTATAAGAAATAATAGCTTCCTGATACTGGCCGTTTTTTTTGTATACAAAACCAAGGCTATGATGTGCCTTGGCTAAATCCGGTTTAATTTGAATTGCTTTCTTTAAATGGATAATAGCGTTTTGGTACTGGCCTGCTTCGCTATAACTAATTCCAAGATGATAGTGTGCGCCGGCATTTCCTGGTTTAAGTGCTATTGCCTCTTTATAGGAAATAATAGCTTCCTGATACTGGCCGTTTTTTTTGTATACAAAACCAAGGCTATGATGTGCCTTGGCTAAATCCGGTTTAATTTGAATTGCTTTCTTTAAATGGATAATAGCGTTTTGGTACTGGCCTGCTTCGCTATAACTAACTCCAAGATGGTAGTGTGCGCTGGCATCATTAGGGTTCTGCCTTAATTGTTCCTGAGCATCTTCAAGTTCACCCGTCCAAGAAATAGTAGGAGAGCTAACAAAAAACAATAGTGCTAAAAATATTGGTGCTAGAAGAAACCTGAGCTTTGAATTGCCAGACATAAGTTTCTCTATTTATGGATGGATGATGGTATTTTATGCTAGTCGGCGGGGAGAGGCAAGTTTGCGATACCAGTAGGTATAAAAAGTAGCCCCAAGGGGAATCGAACCCCTGTTTCCGGCGTGAGAGGCCAGAAACATT
>CAZMXD010000232.1:0-3531 GCA_964570185.1 uncultured Nitrospina sp.
ATTGATATCATAGCAACAGATCATGCCCCACATGACTTGGTTGATAAACAGGTTGAATTCAGCAAAGCGTGCTTTGGTATCGTTGGTTTAGAAACCGCACTTCCATTGACTTTGAAAATGGTGGATAAAAAAATCATTTCGTTGGTGAAGGCCATTGATATGCTCACGTTTCAACCCAATCGCATTTTTGGACTGGATAAAGGGATATTGGAGGTCGGTAAAGCTGCGGACATAACCCTATTTGATGATAAAGAGGAATATTCTATAGATCCTAGTAAATTCAAATCTCGAAGCAAAAACTCTCCTTATGCAGGTTGGAAGGTGAGAGGAAAAATTCTTCATACTCTTGTTAATGGTAAAACAGTATTTAAAGCTAACTAACCTCAATACTATTTTTTCTAAACACAATAATAAAATATGAAAGCCATTTTAGCCCTTGCCGATGGAAAAATTTATGAGGGAGAACATTTTGGTGCCGAAAATGAAGTAGAGGCCGAAATAGTTTTTAACACAAGCATGTCGGGTTACCAGGAAATTATTACGGACCCATCCTATTGTGGGCAAATGGTAGTTATGACCTATCCATTAATTGGAAATTATGGAATTAATCCGGAGGATTTTGAATCAGACCGCCCTTATTTATCAGGGTTTATTATAAAGGAATTAAGCAGGGTGCAAAGTAACTGGCGGTCCCGCGGCAATTTGGAGGAATTTTTAAAACAAAATAATGTTTTTGGTATTCAGGGCATAGACACTCGGGCATTGACCCGGCGAATTCGTGATAAGGGCGCGCAACAAGCCGTCCTTTCTATAAGTACGAATGACCCGCAAAAATTAATTGAAAAGGCCCGTAATTCGCTCAGTTTAATAGGTCAGGACTTGGTCAAGCAAGTGACCTGCAAAAAAGCTTACGAGTGGAATGAAAGTGAATGGGTAATTCAAAAAGGTAAAACCCAATTAGAGATAATGAAAGATCGCCCGCACAGAGTATTGGTCTACGATTTCGGTGTTAAGAGAAACATTTTAAGAAAATTGACCCGCGCCGGTTGCAAAGTAAAAGTGGTTCCAGCACAAACACCCGCAGAGGATGTCCTAGCCGAAAAACCCGATGGTATTTTTCTTTCAAATGGCCCCGGTGACCCGGCCGCTGTGCCCTATGCTATCGAAAATGTTAAAGCCATTATCGGAAAGGTTCCGATATTTGGGATTTGCTTGGGCCACCAAATTTTAAGCCTGGCGTTAAATGGCAGTACTTACAAGCTAAGGTTTGGTCATCATGGAGGGAACCAACCCGTAATAGATCTAAAATCCGGAAAAGTTGAGATTACATCCCAAAATCATGGCTTTGCTGTGACACAAAATTCACTTCAAGGTAACGTAGAAATCACATCAACAAACCTGAACGATGACACCGTGGAGGGTATTCGACATAAAGATTGGCCTATATTTTCGGTCCAATACCATCCTGAAGCATCGCCAGGTCCTCATGACTCAGATTATTTATTTGATAAATTTGCTGGTCTTATGAAAGCTGCAAATTAATGATTCGAGATATCTTAGACGACCTTTTAGAATTCGCCGCAAAATCAATCCCCTCGGACCAGATTTTAGAAAATAAAAAGTATTACCAGAAAGAAACCGGGGAAATTTTTGAAGATGACAAGTCCTATAACACAAGAATGGCATTATTTCTGGAATGGTATTTGTTTGACAATTATGTCACAGAAAAATCAAAAACAGTCCTTGAGGTTCTCATTGATGAAAACCGTGAAACATGGCCCAGCGAAAAACTAGAAATCATTCAAAGTATTGCCGAGACTATCCAAGGCTTATTTCTTGTTAAAGCAACTAAAGATCAAGAAGTAAAAGTATTAAATCTTTTTACCGATGAAGCATATGTCGTTCAAGAAAAAGAATCTCGTTTGATTTTCAGAAAAAATGATCTTTTTCAAGGCAGAATCATTTTTTTTGAAGAGCAGTTTTACTTTACGGGAAATTATTGCTTCCATCCCAAACAAACTCATAAATATATTAAATCAAAAATAAAAGTAATAAAAAGGATTCAAAATCAGCAAAAAAAAGATCTCGGCAAATTTGAAAAATTATTACTCAAAGAAAATAAGAAATTAGCAAAAAAAGAAGCGAAAATTAAGAAATTGAATAAAAAAATAAGTGCTGCCAGTACTGATAACACAAAGTTAAATCAAAAGTTATCAGTTTCACATGAAAAGAAGAATGACATTAATATAATAATAGAGAATTTGGAAAAAGATATTCATGTATTAAAGCATGAGAAAATTCATGTTGAAGGTAGTCAAAAAATTAATGGATTAATACATAAATTGGCTTATATGAATTTAAAATGGGAACGTTCTCGTCAGATTGAAGCTGCTGACATATACAACAATTAATGCCTAAACGAACTGACATCAAGAAAATTTTAATGATTGGTTCTGGACCCATCATTATTGGCCAAGCATGTGAATTCGATTATTCGGGTACCCAAGCGTGTAAATCTTTAAAAGAAGAAGGATACGAAATAGTACTTGTTAATAGTAATCCTGCAACAATAATGACAGACCCAGAATTCGCGGATCTGACTTATATAGAACCTGTGACACCTGAAGTAGTAGAAAAAATTATTGAAAGAGATAGACCCGATGCCCTCCTCCCGACAATGGGAGGTCAAACAGCTTTAAATACAGCTCTTGCCGTTGACGAAAGAGGTATTCTTGATAAATACAATGTTGAATTGATTGGCGCAAAAGTTAATTCAATTAAAAAAGCAGAAGATAGAAATCTATTTAAAGAAGCAATGATTAAAATAGGTCAAAAAGTACCTCCCAGTGGTCATGCAGTTTCAATAGAGAAGGCTTGGAGTGTTGTTGCGGAAACAGGTTTTCCAGCCATCATTCGCCCTTCCTTTACGCTTGGAGGAACTGGGGGAAGTATCGCTTATTCCAAAGAAGAGTTTATTCCTCTGGTAGAACGCGCCTTAAGTTCCAGCCCTATAAATCAAGTTCTCATTGAAAAATCATTATTGGGTTGGAAAGAATACGAACTCGAAGTAATGCGTGACCTTAATGACAATGTCGTCATCATTTGTTCGATTGAAAATTTTGATCCAATGGGAATTCATACTGGGGACAGTATTACCGTAGCCCCTGCGCAAACCCTTACTGATAAAGAATATCAAGTCATGCGTAATGCGGCAATTGATATAATTAGAGAGATTGGAGTGGATACGGGAGGTTCGAACATTCAATTTGCTATGGATCCTGAAACCGGGGATATGATTGTAATTGAAATGAACCCCAGGGTTTCACGCAGTTCGGCTTTGGCATCCAAGGCCACAGGTTTTCCCATAGCAAAGATTGCCGCGAAATTAGCTGTGGGTTATTCGTTGGATGAAATTAAAAATGATATTACCCAAGTGACGCCAGCGTCTTTTGAACCCACTCTGGATTATTGCGTTGTCAAAATCCCCAGATTTACCTTCGAATAATTTCAACAAGCAGAACCTGTTCTCAC
>CAZMXD010000233.1:0-3463 GCA_964570185.1 uncultured Nitrospina sp.
GGAGGCCCAACCAAGCTACCCCCTATAAGAAGAGCTCTCGCATCATATCTCGGCGTCACTCCAATAAACTCAGCAAAGGGCCCCTCATTTCCAAGAAAAGGTGTTGCTCTGGCCATGTTAGTTCCGACGGTAACTGCCCACATCGCCAACTGATCCCAAGGAAGTAAATAACCAGTAAAACTTAGGAGAAGGGTAAAGGTTACCAAGAAGACGCCAATCACCCAATTGAATTCTCGTGGAGGTTTGTAAGAACCCGTTAAAAATACCCTAAACATATGCAGCCAAACAGTAATGACCATTGCATGTGCTGCCCAGCGGTGCATATTTCTCATCAACATGCCAAACGGAACATCGTATTGAAGATATTTCATATCGTAATAGGCATATTCTCCAACTGGGCGATAATAAAACATCAAAATTACGCCTGTCACAACCGTTGATAAAAAAAGAAGAAAAGTGATTCCACCCATGCACCATGTGAATTTGATTCGAAGGGCATGCCGATGCATCTTAACGGGATGAAGGTGAAGCCATACATTACTAGCAATTTGCAACACGCGGTTTCTGGGCGTGTCTGCATAGCCATGCCTAAATGATGAGGTCCACAACTGCGATTCAGTAATTTCCTTGGCTATTTCACTAAATATTTTTCCACTTTTTATTTTATCCATGAATTCCGCAATATTCGGAATTTGGGGTGTTTTATTTGCCAAAAATTAATCCTCCATCTAACTATGAATATTTCCAATCAACGAAGAAAAAAATGCTTATAGAGTCATTATACTCGCCATTAGCTAAACCAGAAGTTTTGCGCCTGGATCATTCCACTGGCCTTTTTCTCCAAGAAATTTTTTACTTTTATCAATTATGATCTGGCCGTCTGGAGCAAGTGCAATTTTTAACCGTTCCAAAGGTCGAGGCGCAGGGCCCTCAAAATTAACACCCTCTTTTGTAAAACCACTACCATGACAAGGGCATTTATACTTACTCTCAGTATTTAGCCATCTGGGGGTACAACCTAAGTGTGTGCATAATCCGTAAAGAACATAAATTCCTTCTTCATCACGAACAATCCAGACCCGTTGATCTTTAATATATTTTGTGCTTACAGCTCCTACTGTATAGTCACTTGGATAACCTGCCTTGAAAATTGGAGAAGGTTCAAAAAGAACTCTGGGAAATAAAAGTCTTGCAAAGTATAAAGAAGATAGACCTAATGCGGCCATAAAACTTCCCCAACCAGCCAAAGAGAAAAAATCCCTTCGTGACCAAATGGTGTCTATATCTTCCTCTTTTTTATCCTTATCAGCAGCCATGATAAACCTCTTAAATATAAATTATATAAGGGCTAGGTGCGATTTGAAAGTTAAAATAATTTCATTAAATTACTGTCAAAGAGTTGGTTTTTAACATAATTAAAATATCGAGTCAAGGCCAGATGTTTTAATGAAATCAACCTCAAATTTGTTAAGATTTAATCGCTTTTAAGCAAGTTCGTGCGGCATCACAAAGTCCTTGAAAACGTGTTCCTTCATATGCAAAAGAATTTGCAAGATTTGCTACAGTAATACCCTTTTTAATGAGTAATAAAATCATTGGAATTAATTCGTCTGCGTGACTGGATACCATTTGCACTCCAACTAATAATTTTGAACGTTTATCTGCAACGATTTTAAACATTTCCAAACTCGTATTTCCTTGAAAATCTAGATTTTCATTCATACCTTCAACAGGATGAAATCCCTGATTTAGAGCCGATTTCATGGAGCATCCAACATACCCTATGTTTTGAGCCAATTGGGTTATAGCAGGAACCAATTCGGAATTAATCTGTCGTTTCTTACCCATTGAGTTCTCAGCCGCCACTTTTCCCTGCTCTTTTGCCATCGAATCTGTAACTCGCCTTCCAGATATGCTACCAACACCATAAACACCTGGAATGCTTGTCATCATTCCTTCGTCAACGAGGATTTCACCTTTGTTTCCAAGCCGAGCACCAATTTTTTCCACTTCTTTATTTTTATAAATTCCTTTTCTTTCATCTAATATTACAATCAAGTTGGTGCTGAATTTGATACCTGTTTCAAGGGTCATTTCTAAATCATTTCCGTTTTTGAAATAGGAAGCAATCTTTTTGTTAAACAAAGTTTTTACTTTTCTATTTTTTAGTTGATCTTCAACTTTAATATTGAATTCCGGATCCATTTCAGGAAAAATCTCATCGGAATTTGAACATAAATAAACTTTACAACCAAGCTCCTGAAATCCTAGGGCAGCCTCCGATCCCCATTTACCAGAACCCATTACCAGTACTTTTTCTGGAATACTTTTAAGTTGTGCAATTTCGTCAATAGAGACTATTACATGTTCTTCACGAGGCAACGTGGATGAAAAGAATGGTTCCGAGCCCCAAGCCAAAATTATAGAATTACCTTTTATAATCTCGCTGCTGTCCATTTTTTGAACCAATATTTCATTTGCGCTAACCAAACTTCCCTCTCCCTCAACCAGAAAAACCCCTGCCTTTTCCAGCTTTTCCTCTAAGCTGGTACAATATTCTTCCGCTAGCTTCTCCTGCTCCTCTAATTGTTCCGACCACTTTACAGATTCATTTTCATAACGATATTTTGTAGAAAGAATGTTCCTTTTCAAAAAACCCTTTTTCCCGATTTTTTCTTTTTCAATAAGACAAACCTCTCCTCCTAATTCGGCTACCCTTAAAGCTGCCTGAGTACCAGAAAGGCCTCCCCCCACAATTACCGCATCAAAATTTGCCATTTAACAACTTTCCTTACCTATGAATTAATTAACAACTAGACAGTCTACACTATCCTTATCCTTTAAATATCAGAATAAATTAGTAAAAGAGACCAGCCCAACTAATACCAGGCCCACCGAGGAAATAACAGCATGCAAGGTAACATTGAGCCGTTTACTAATAGGTACAACTAAAAGAAGATAACCAAAAACCACATAATTTAAAATAGTGTTTTGGCTATTTATTTGTTTAAGAGCCAGAAATGATAAGAAGGTTACTAAAATAGCCACGTAAATTATACGGTGGAGCCGGTAGCGTTTCTTGCGATTGTCACTTGGAAGCATACTTACCCCAACCATTACATTGACTATGGTTAGTAAAAAAGCAAAGAAAATTACTAAGAAACTTGGAGAAGAAAATAAACCTTCAAGAGTGCTAGGCTGCATAGTTTAAAATTATGAGAAAGTCAAATTAGGCTTTAAGCATAACAAATATCTTTTATGACATGGGTCCTTTCACCTTATTCCAGCTATATAAAGCCCTAAATTTTTTGGATGGCGATAAAAAACGGCAAGATGCGTTAAGAAAATTCTATAGGAGGAGAAGTTTATACCTAATTTTTTAAATAAATTTAATGGCTTCTTTAGAGAATGAGGTAAAACTTTATAATAATGGTGCCGATGGGGAGAGTCGAACTCCCACGGA
>CAZMXD010000234.1:0-3449 GCA_964570185.1 uncultured Nitrospina sp.
TGCAGGGCGTAGGCCCGTCAAAAGGGATTAGTAACTCAGGTGAAACTACCAGTGCCGATGGGCCATCTTTTGCTGATACGCTTGCGCAGTCACTTGATAAGGTAAATACGCTGCAAAAGAAAGCTGATGTTGCAATTCAGGATTTTATAACTGGGGATACCCAAAATATTCATGAAACAATGCTGGCTGTAGGAAAAGCTGATTTAGCATTCAGGCTAACTATGCAGGTAAGGAATAAAATGGTAGAAGCCTACCAGGAAGTTATGAGAATGCAGGTTTGATAGGAAATAGCACAATTAACCATTATGAATCCCTGGAGTTTTTTCCGGGGATTTTTTTTTTGAGTTTGCTTCTGGTTGACAAGGACATTTTATTGACAGATATTATTGTTATGTAATTTCAATTATTATTATATGCATTAAATGTTCAAAGCCATTATGGAGAACAAAATGAAAAAAGGTTTTCGATCGATTTTTATTACAAAAATTTGTTTGATTGCAATATTGTTTATTTTTAATTCTTCTTGGGCGCAGTCTGGAGGTCACGCTAGTGTGGGTTTAGGGCATGGTGAGGAAGGCTACCTGCATTTACAGGAAATGATTAAGCACTATGAGTTCAGTTTGCAAATGCCTGATGCGAGTGATGAATTAAAAACTCATGCCCCCGTTACTTTGCAGCACGCCAAGGAAGCAATGAAACATTATAATGAAGCCTTAAAGCATGGAAACGAATCATTGGGACGTAGAGCTAGTATGCCTGAAGGTTCTGGGGGTGAAGGACATCAAGAAGAGGGATCATCGCATAGTCACGAAGAAGGATCTCATTAATTTTCCATGTCTAGTTTTATTAGCAGATTTACTTGCTTGACTTTTTAAGGAGAACACCATCCAGTTTTTTGCTCGGAAGAATTTGTGTGGGTTTTACTGCCTGAATAAACTCGGTCATTCTGAAATTTCTATGGGAAGTTTAAAATCTTGGCTCCAGTCCCACCAAGAACCATCATAGTTTCTCACTTTGAAACCCATGTAACGAAACACAAAATAGGCCATGGCAGAGCGAACCCCTCCTGTGCAATAAACGATAATCTCCTTACCGTAAAGCACCCCTTCTTTTTCTAATAACCTGGATAAATCGCTGGCGGATTTTAGCGTCCCATCTCTTTTAAAAAAATCAGGCCAGTGGATATGTATGGCGTTAGGAATATGTCCTCCTCTTGGAGAGCCATAAGGCGTGGATCCCTGATATTCTTCTTTGGTGCGATTATCTATTAATACATAATTTATATCATTTAAAGCCCTTTTTATCATATATTTATCTGCTATTACCTTAGGGTTTAAATAAATCTTTTCGGCCATTATTTTGGTTAATTTTCTTTCTTTTTGAAAACCGTTTTCCAATTTTCCTCCAATTTCTTGCCAAGCTTTAATCCCGCCGTCTAAAATTGAAACATTGGTGAATCCATAGCGTTCAAACATCCAGAAAAATCGTCCATCAGTTCTCCAGGGATCTGCAGGGTCGCCATATATAATAATTGATTTTTCTGGGTCTAAACCTAAATTCCCAAGCGTTTTCGAGATGAAGTTTTTATCATTAATCAATAAGCCTCTTATTCTATTGTTTTTTGATGTAAATTCTTTCCAGTTACTAAGATTGATTGCGCCTGGAATATGACCCATCAGGAACTTAATTTTAGATCTTGTGTCTATAATTACTTCCTGTTTAGTAGGTAGTTGTTTTAGAGTATCTCTCGTTACGAGCAATTTAGTATTTATTTGTGCTTGCTGGTTTTTAGGCAGGGCTAGGTCTATTAAAAATATTCCAAAAACTACCATTAAAACTACCCTTATTTTTCTTGACAAAATAAGGGCTGCGCTTGTACTATCAGTTTTCATTTTTTCTCTCTAAATAAGTTAAAGCAGAGTGTTTAAGGTGAATTTGCTTACTGATAAGTCTTAACATCATTTTCCCACCCCCCATAAAAATCTCTCTATTGATTATAAACGATTTAACTGGGATAGAGGTAATGGATAGAATGATAATAAACTTAATTTTCATTTTAAAAAGCTAATTATGACGGAAGATCAAGGAAAAGAAAATAACCCTTCGGACCGACTTGAAAAAATAAAAAGTGAAGAAAAAGAGGATGCTAGTAACTATTATGCGCAAGGGGAATCTAAAGATAACATTAACGAGGAAGCTGAATTGAGTAGACCTGTGGAAAAATTGGATGAACAAAAAGAAGAAATGAATATGCTTAAAGCGGTGGCTTTTCTGGGGTTTGGAATGGCAGCTTTGGCAATCATTTTTATTTTATTCTTTGTTCGTGATTTAGATACCAGGGTAGTGGATGTTGATGGAGCGGTGACAAGCCTTGAAGAAAAAATGGCTCCCCTTAAAAAACATGTTGATAATAGCCTTGAGAAGTTAAATAAAGATATCTCAGGATTAAATAGTAAAATTGGTAATTATGAGCGAATTATGGCTGTAATGGAATTAAAAAGAGCGCTTGTAACTGTGCAAGAAATTTCTATGGGTGATTCTTCTAATGTAAAAGCTAAATCCGATCAGGTGGTTGCAGGTATAGAGTCTCTCCTGGCAGAACTGGGAGATGGAACAAGACCAGCTAAAATTCCAGGGGGTACAGTTAATATTGAAGAAGCACCTGTAAATTCACAGGCAGCACCAATCGAAGAACCCATACAAGCGGAAACGCCCGCGCATGAAGAATTAGCAGCTCAAGAGCAGCCAGTAAATGATGCGGCAGAGGCCACGCCTGCGGTCGTAGAAGAGCATGCTGCTGAAGCTGTAGAAGAAGAAACAGAAACCCCCATGGAAGAAGCCTCTGCCGAAGAAGTTGATGGCGGTGGTGATGACGAAGATGAGGAAGATGAAGAAGAGGAAGAATAAAAGTTATCCGTAGAAGTGCTTCACCCCTTTAATATCCTTCGCATATGCCAGCCTTAAAATTAATTATTTATTTAATTGGAGCCATCCTTATAGGGTCTTTCGCTGTTCAAAATATGGATTCGGTGGAAGTCAATTATTATGATTTTCGCTTAAATCTGCACACATTGGAACTGCCTCTGGTAACAGTAGTCATGATTCCTCTGGGTTTAGGATTGTTTGGTGCTTGGTGTATGTGGTTATTGAGTTGGATTAAAATGCGAATGGTGATTCGTAAAAAAAATAAAACCATTTCAGCCATGGAAGAGGAATTAGAAAAACTGAGAAATACACCGCAAATTTCCGCTCAAGTCGAATCCTACACCGAGATGGATAATTATTGATCGAATAGTTAATACCGCGATCAATTCCTCAACCCCTTGAAGCTTATAAAAGCCTTTTGAAATATAATTTTTCTTTAGTTGTGGGTTAATTTCTAGTGGCGGGCTGCTGCTGGGTTAAACAATGTACACCACCTAACCCCCAAATAAGTGTTTGGGATGGAA
>CAZMXD010000235.1:0-3447 GCA_964570185.1 uncultured Nitrospina sp.
AATCCCCCCTACCTTATCACTTATAAAGAAGGAATTAAAATGGACTTTCAAAGTTCCCTCCACAATCAGCAAATAAAGAGGAAGAAGAAGCCCTTTATCCATATCGGGTTTCTTTTTTTATTTGCCGTTTCCTTGGGTTTAAATTTTTATTTGTTATTTTTTGATGGGCAGAATCCAGTAAAAATCGCAAAAGTAATTTTGCCGAAAGAAAAACCTATTAATTTGTTTCAATCGCAAACTAATCGACTGCCAGCTGAGAAAAATATTCCCTTGGGAAAAAATGCTCCAGAGATTCCAGAATCTAAGCAGATATTACTAGAGAAAACTGTATCGGAGAGTCGAAAATCTCGGCAGGTATTATTAGAGAAAACTGTATCGGAGAGCCCAAAAATTCAGCAGGTATCCTTCTCAAGGTTGGATGGCATAAAAACTGGGGATATAGCAGCTAAATCAATGAAATTTAAAGTTCGAAATTCTCTAAATTATACTGTTTGTAAAATTATATCTCGCCAAGAGGGGTGTGCTGCCTTATCGGCACATTTGGGACGACTGATGTCTTGGTTTTTTAATGTTAATAAAAGCATTCGAAATGGTGATGCGATAAAAGTGGTCTACCAAAAACTGAATGGACCAGAGCAATTTAAAATTTTAAAGCTTTCATATAAAAGCCAGCGGTTTGGGAAAACCTTTGTCGCAATTTATTTCGATGGTTTGGGCCAGGCAGGGTATTTTGATCTTGACGGTAAGGAGATTACCAAGCGTATTTTAGAATCTCAAAGTCCTATGCGAACTTATACCGAAATCACTTCTCTGCCAGGGGATTTTCGAAAGGGAGTAGGAGGTCATTCGGGTACGGATTTTAAGGCTCCTGTAGGAACGCCTGTCTACTCAGGTTTTAAAGGCAAGGTTACTCGGGCAAATTGGAACGTGCGCGCAAATGGCTATTGTGTTGAAATCGACCATCCAAAAAAGGGAATCAAAACCTTGTATTTGCATCTCAGCCGCGTGCTAGTCAAACCAGGGCAAAGTATTAAGGCGGGTCAAAAAATTGCAGAATCAGGAAATACGGGAAGAACATTTGCTCCACATCTGCACTATGAAATTCAACATAGAAAAAATCGGGACCGGATATTTAATCCTTTCACATCAAAGCACCACAAACATTATATCCGAAACATACCCGCGGATCATTTAGATAAGTTTCATACTCTTGTGAAACAATACGATTCCCTTTTAAAACAAAGTTGACGGGAAGGAAGAAAATAGTCAAATAAGAATAATTCTTTTCCTGAAAAGATTAGGACCGCCTTGAAAACCTCCTCAAGAAAAAGGCGAAAACGAATAAAAAAAAAGACCTGATACAGATCCGAATTGGACGTCTTGTATTTGATGTTTTACTTTGTTTTTTAGCATTTACATTGATGCCTGTTCTTGTTTTTAAGTATGTAAACCCGCCTTCAACCCCTTTAATGTGGATACGCTGGGTTCAAAGTGACTCGAAAAGGCAGCGCAGTACCACTGCTTGGCGATCAATCGAAAATATTTCCCCAAACCTCTTAAAGGCAGTTATTGCCGCAGAAGACCAAAAATTTTTTTCCCATCAAGGTTTTGATTGGAAAGCCATTGAATATGCGATTCAGGTAAACCTAACAAGGGATAGAAAAATTGGTGCCAGTACTATTTCTATGCAAACGGCCCGCAACGTTTTTCTATGGCAGGAGAGAACGTGGTTGAGAAAAATCCTTGAAGTTTACTTTACGACATTAATCGAGTTGTGCTGGAATAAAAGGAGAATTCTTGAGGTTTATTTGAATGTTATTGAATGGGGAGAAGGTGTTTTTGGATGCGAGAAAGCTTCGCAATTATATTTTAAACACTCCTCTTTATTATTAACACCTGTTGAATCTGCTTGGATGGCAGCTATCTTACCAAATCCTAGAAACTGGTCACGACGACCTATCCCAGACCATGTTAGGGTGCGGCAGGTAAAAATTTTGGATGCTCTGCAAACAGTGAAAATTTTAATGAAATCAAATGGTCAAAATTAAAATTTCGAAGACTCTAGAAGCAAAAATTAAACAAGGTTATCCCTGGGTTTTTAAATACCAATTAAAAAAGAAAGTCACGGAAAGTTCGAATGGTCTCGCTGTCCTTTATGATTATAGGAACCGCTTCCTTGCAATTGGATTATGGGATCCTGCCTCTGACCTTTGTTTTCGGGTATTGAATTTATCGGAACCTAGAAAAATTGATACTAATTTTTTTCTGGAAAAATTTCAGAAAGCCCTTTTAATTAGAGAAGCGCTTGAGGCTCAAGGGACAACTGGTTATCGAATCTTAAATGGAGAGAATGATGGGTTCCCGGGACTTATCTTGGATCGATATGCCAATACCTGGGTTATAAAGGTTTATACCATTAGTTGGTTTGCCCATTTGGAAAAAGTCTTAGAAGTAATTAAAACTGAAAAAAATTTAGAGCAGGTGGTATTGCGACTTTCAAGGAATGTAGAAAAACTTTCGCAGCAATTCTTTGATGGGCAAGTTTTATTAGGACCTGAACCTATAATTCCTGTTCGATTCCTTGAAAACGGGCTCAAATTTAATGTCGATGTAATAAAAGGTCAAAAGACAGGGTTCTTTCTCGATCAAAGGGAAAACAGATTCCTTGTAAAAAATATTTCTTCTGGACTATCTGTACTCAACGTATTTAGTTATACAGGCGGTTTTTCAATTTATGCTATTTCTGGTGGTTGCAGAAAACTCGTTGAAATAGACAGCAACCCACATGCCTTAAGTTATTCTTTACGCAACTTAAAATTAAATTTTCCAGAAAAGAAAAATTTAGAGTTTCAGCAAATAGAGGGAGATGCCTTTCAAATATTGCGGGGGTTGAAATTGGAAAATTCAAAATTTGATCTTGTTATCTTGGACCCACCCGCATTTGCTCGAAAGAAAAAGCATAAGGCACAGGCTTTAGAAGCCTACAGTCGTCTAACAACACTGGGAGCGCAATTAGTTAAGCCAGGAGGAAGATTGTTTTCGGCTTCCTGTTCTGCACATGTTTCTTTAGAAGAGTTCTCAAAAGCAGTGCACCGTGGGATTTTACTCGCACAAAAAGAACTAACGGAAATTTGTAAAACCGGCCATGCGATAGATCATCCGATTCAATTTGCAGAGGCCAAGTATTTAAAATGTATAATGGGTCGGGTTCGAGAGAAAAATTAAAGGCAAATCATTAAAAAACAATGATTTGCCTGAGTGTTTTTGTAAAACGGTGTTGGTTGGGCGCTGAAACGAAAAAAATTTAATAGAATTGAGAGACAGTTTGCTACATCGAGCATAAGCTCGAAAAAACCCCGAATCTTGTTTATCTCCTTCTGGCTTTTTTCTTCGCTTTTTTCTTTGTAGCTTTTTTCTTTGTAGCTTTTTTCTTTGTAGCTTTTTTCT
>CAZMXD010000236.1:0-3438 GCA_964570185.1 uncultured Nitrospina sp.
CGCCCATTCCCCATGAATAAAATATAGTTCCAACAAAGGCGAAAATAATTAACCAGAGGATGGATTTAATCATCCATGAATCAGCGTGTTCGCGAATTATGCTTAGCATTAAACCATCCAAGATGTGTTAGTTGATAAAGCGCCTTATACTATAAAAGGCGAACGAGAATCGCAAGGGATTAATATGAGTGTATTTCTACCATTAGCTATTGATTTCGTAAACCTAATCCAGAATTTAATAAAAGAATACTTGTTCAATCGTAAAGGCTTTTGTCTTGCAATTTATGCTACCCCTTGTTATAAAGCAAGTTAAGGAAAAACAATTAGTTACATAATTTCTTTAAACTTTAAATAAGGGACCTGGGTGTTAAACTTCTTTTGGGATTTATTTTCTAATGATTTGGCGATTGATCTGGGTACTGCTAATACCCTGGTGAATGTTAAAGGTCAGGGAATTGTTTTGCGGGAGCCTTCTGTTGTTGCGATAAATAGTAACACAAATGAGGTGCAGGCAGTTGGAGAAGAAGCCAAGCAAATGCTTGGAAGAGCACCAGGAAGTATTACCGCTATCCGCCCCATGAAGGATGGCGTCATTGCGCATTTTGAAGTTACTGAAAAAATGATAAGTAGTTTCATTCGCAAGGTTCACAATAATAGAAAAACTCTTGTTCGTCCTAGAGTGGTTATCGCAGTTCCATCTGGAATCACCCAGGTAGAAAAAAGAGCAGTTAGAGACTCTGCAGAGTCTGCCGGTGCTCGGGAAGTTTTTTTAATAGAAGAGCCTATGGCAGCGGCGATTGGGGTTGATCTCCCAGTTCAGGAACCTACTGGAAATATGATTATAGATATTGGTGGCGGCACCACGGAAGTAGCTATAATTTCTATGTCAGGAATTGTTTACAGCAGATCGGTTCGCATCGCTGGAGACGAAATGGATGAAGCCATTGTAAATTATATAAAGAAAAAATATAACCTTTTGATAGGTGAAAGAACGGCTGAAGAAGTAAAAATTCATATAGGCTCTGCTTATCCTATGGAAAAACGCATGACCATGGAAGTTAAAGGTAGAGATTTGGTCGCTGGTATTCCAAAGACATTAATAATTTCAGACGAGGAAGTTCGAGAAGCGCTCAATGAAACTTTTGGAACGATCGTAGAAGCTGTAAAAATTGCTCTGGAGCGCACACCTCCCGAGTTGGCTGCTGATATTGTTGATAAAGGATTAGTGGTTGCTGGCGGTGGGTCACTTATAAAAGGTTTAGACGCTTTGTTACAAGAGGCCACTGGTCTACCCATTACTCTTGCAATGGACCCGCTTTCAGCAGTGGCTTTAGGTGCGGGAAAGGTTTTGGGAGAACCTAAGTTACTGAGAAAGGTTAACATCTAGCAGTGCCCAACAAGGGACCTAAAGGAAGAAAAAATATTATCCTGATTTTTTTTATTTTGCTGTTTTCCTTGGCTTTAATGAGTTTAAGCACCAAACAGCAAAAAGAAATCTCCTTCCTCGATTCATTTGCAAGTCTTTTTCTTAACCCGTTTCAAAACCTATTTACAAAATCCATTAAATCTGTTTCAGATGGATTCAATCATTATTTAGATCTTGTAAATATTTCAAAGGAGAATGACTGGCTCAAATCTGAAGTGAAAAGGCTCATTAACGAAAAAAACGAATTGATTGAACGAATCTCCCTGCAAAAGCGTGTTGCTTCATTAATGGTCTACCAGAAAGACAGAAAGAAAGATTCTTTGGTGGCTTCGGTTATTGGAAGAGATGCTACGCAATGGTCTAAAGTTGTCTTCATCAATAAAGGAACTCGCCATGGTGTTAAAAAGCATCTTGCCGTGGTGACGAACTTGGGTGTTATTGGCCAAATCATTCATTCTGGATTCACCACCTCCAAAGTTTTGCTTACTATAGATTCGCGAAGTGCTGTCGATGCAATTTTTCAGCAGAGTCGCGTTTCGGGTGTGGTTGTTGGAACAGGCGGAAAGCAATGCCAAGTAAAATTTGTCCCTAACACGGCCAAAGTCCAAGTGGGAGATCGAGTTTTGTCCTCTGGGTTAGGAGGAGTATTTCCAAAAGGGCTTGTGATCGGAACCGTTTCTCAAGTTGTCAGAAAAAAACAGGATTTGTTTCAGGAAATTACGCTCACCCCTAGTTCGGATTTTTCAAATTTGGAAGAAGTTCTTGTTTTCCTTTCTTAATACATAACATGTATTACATTGCACAAGTTTTAATAGTTATCCTTTTGTTTTCTATGCAAACTACCTGGCTTGGAATGTTTTCCATTGGAGGAGTCATCCCTGATTTGGTCTTAATTTTTGTGATCTTTTGTGCTGTTAATTATTCTCGTACAATTGGGATTGGATCGGGCATCGTGATGGGAATTTTGCAAGACAGTTTGTCTGGCGGTTTATTGGGCGTGAACACATTGTCAAAAAGTTTTATTGGTTTCTTTTTTTCAGCTCTTAAGGACAAGTTTTTTGTGGAAGGGGTCCTGCCCATTTCCTTCTTTCTGGCTATATCTTCTCTGTTTGATGGTTTAGTATTTTATCTGTCTATGAATACTGTTTTGGAAGGGGAGATAGCCCCTAGTTTTTTATACCAATCATTGCCCATTTACAGCCTCTATAATGCAGTGGTGGGACCAATAGCATTTTTAGTTTTAAACAAGACAAACAAATGGTTGAATTCAAAAATACAAGACCCACAAATGAGCAGGGCTAATTAAATATGTTTCGTCACGGTACAGAAACCAGCGACACGATTAAAAAAAAGATTCGTCTATTTGCTATTCTGGTCATTTTTTCATTTGTTTGTTTGGCTATGCGAATTTGGTATTTACAAATTTTAAAATGGCAATATTTATCTGATTTGTCTGAGAACAATCGTGTGCGTATGGTAAGCCTGCCCGCATACCGAGGGGTGATCAAAGACCGCAACGGTGAAATACTGGCCAGCATTCGACCCTCTTTTAATCTTTATATAACTCCTGAAGATTCAAGAGACTCGAAAACCTCGTTAGATTTTCTTGAGAATAAAATACATTTTGAGAGAAGCGCATTAAAGGTCAAGATGAGTCGTGAGAAATCCTTTAAGGATATTCTAATCAAGGCGGACATTACACGCGAGGAGGTGGCATTTGTTGAGGAAAATAATATGCGGCTTCCCGGAATCAAAATTAAGGCAGAACCACTCAGAAACTATGTTTATAAAAACTTAATGTCCCATGCTCTTGGGTATTTGGGCGAAATCTCAAGGTCAAAGCTTAAAAGCACGAATAACAATTTATACAGCCAAGGAGATTTTGTGGGAAAGAGTGGATTGGAATATGTTTTTGACTCCACATTGCGAGGTAAAAAAGGACATAAAGAAGTAGAGGCAGATGTTTATGGAAGAGAACTTAAAGTGTTACGCAAACTCCGTTCCGAAAGTGG
>CAZMXD010000237.1:0-3384 GCA_964570185.1 uncultured Nitrospina sp.
TCGACTTCAACCTTGGCAAGGTTGCACTCTACCACTGAGTTACTCCCGCTCTTTTTTAGATTTTTAGGGATGCTTGGAGTTCCCAAGCTATTAATTATATTTCTTCAGTGTATATTGTCAAATCCTATTTTTTCAAAAACTTCGGTTCAGTTCCTTCAACCAGACGCAGTATATTTTCATGATGTTTTTGTATTGTAAATAGAGCTAATATGACGGCCAGATAGATAAAGGGTAGCGGTATTTTAAAATAAATCCCGACAACTGGTAAAGTTATAGCCGACAAAATTGAACTCAAAGAGATGTAACCTGAGACATTAAGGCAAAGGATAAAAATAGCCGCAGAGATAAGGGCAGGTAAAGGCATGATAAAACTTAGCACCCCTAGTCCGGTAGCAACTCCTTTACCGCCTTTAAACTTAAGAAATATAGAGAAAAGGTGCCCGAAAAATACAGCAAGACCAGCCAAGGCAACGACAATTGTTTCTCCAAACCATAGACTTGCTAGAAAAACTACCAACCATCCTTTAAATACATCTCCGATTAGGGTGAGAAGTCCGGCTTTTTTCCCCAAAGTGCGTGCAACATTTGTGGCCCCAATATTTCCGCTACCATGTTTGCGGATGTTAACCCTTTGTTTTTTAGCGAGAAGAACCCCAAAAGGAATGGAACCGCATATATAAGCGCAAAGACAAAGTAAGAAAATTTCAGTTAGCATTTTTTTTTATTCGTCTTCGTTGATCCATGCTTCTTTTTGTAGTTTGTATTTTAATCGCTGCTTTGCGCGTTTTTCAATTTGTCGAACGCGTTCGCGGGACAAGCCAATTTTCTGACCTATATTTTCAAGTGTTTTTACTTCACCCGAAAATCCAAAACGCATTTTAAGAATCATAGCTTCTCGTTCCGAAAGGTTTTCTAACATTTGATCAACTTTTTCATTCAGCGACTCGCGCATGATCTGATCGTCATACGGAATGACATCTTGGTTTTCCAGCAAGTCTAGGTATGGAGTATGATCATCATTTTTTAGCGGAGTATCCAAAGAGAAATGTTTTCGATATGCACGCATAATGGAATTGATTTCATCATCGTCGAATCCCAGGCTTTTAGCAACTTCTGATTGGGTAGGTTCGCGTTTCAAGTTTTGGCACATTTCCTGACTTTTTTTCTTGAATCGGGAAACCTTTCCGGCTTGTTTAACTGGCAGTTTGACAGTTCCTGATTGCTCTGCAAGAGAATGCATGATTGCTTGCTTGATCCACCAAACAGCATAGGTGATAAATTTTACGTTCTTAGAAACATCGAATCGTTTAGCCGCTTGAATCAATCCAATATTGCCTTCCTCGATAAGGTCTTGTAAAGATAAACCGTATCCTTGATATTTTTTTGCAACCGTAACTACATATTTCAGGTTTCTACGAACCATTTCTTGTATGGCTTTCGAGTCTCCTTGCTTGATACTTTTAGCAAGAGTTATTTCTTCTTCTCTAGAAAGCAGATTTATTTCGTTAATCTCCTTCATGTATTGGTTTAGAGGATCATGTGAAGGGTTGCTTTCATAATTGGTTTTTTTGGAAGTATTCTTGATCATAAAATTATAGCTTTCTAAGAGTCCTTAGTTTAAGCCGAGCTTCTTTTGCAAACTCTGTTCTTGGATATTTCTGTAAAACTATTTTGTAGTGAGTGCGTGCTTGGTTGTAGTTCTGCTCATGAAAATAGGACTCAGCCAAAAGGAATTCTGTTTCCGCAATGAAAGAATGGTTTGGATATTCAGACATAAAACTTTTTAAGCGGATAATTGCTGACTGGTAAGATCCTGTTCGAAAATAAAATTTCCCGATTTCAAAAATATTTTGAGCTAAAAGATCCTGGCACTTTTTTATTTTTTTTTGTGCCTGTCCTTTGTAGGTACTTTTGGGAAAGTCATTAATGAAGTTTTGGAAACCTTCCAATGCGGAATGAACAGGAGTTAAATCTCTTGATGCCAAGTCAGAGAGTTTATAGTTTGCCATTGCTTTGTAGAAATGGGCTCGATCAGCAAATTTATGCGCTGGATAAAGTTCAGTGAATTTCTGGTAATTGAATTTTGCTTCTTCATATTCTCTGTCTTTATAATGAATATCCGCCAGAAGCATCAAACCAGCAATCCGTTCTTTGCTATCAGGGAAGTCCTCCATTAAAGTTTCAACGGTTTCTTTTGCTCTTTCAGGCGCACTGTCCCTAAAAAACTTTTTTGCTTGTCGCAAAAGTTTGGAAGGAGGAACGGATCTTGGTTCTTTAGTGGTGGAACAATTTAGATTAATAAATAATGAGAGAAAAAATAGGAATATAAGAGAAAACTTGATGTATTTTCTAGGCATTTTAGTAATCAGAAAGTTTAGGTGATAGCTAAATATATAGCAAAAAGCCCTATGTTTAAAGAGTTTAATCCATTTTGTTCAAAGCTGGTTTCTTGCTAATCGAGAATTTTTCGTGCTATAAAAGTTAGGCTGGGCTGTGGATAGGCAGGAACAGGCTCAGTAAAGAGAGGACATAGTCTAAAACACGACCCTTTCTTAATAATGCCCTAACGACCTAATTGAAAAAATATGCATCGAGCTTTAAAAATCGTTTTACTCTATCTCGGTATCTCTTTTTACATGATACCTACGCTGGCCTTCGCAGCGCAATCTCCCTCTTTTGGCCAATGGCAATTATTATCTCTGTTTGAAAAAGGAGGGGCTATGATGTACCCCATTCTTTTTAGTTCAGTGCTTATGTTGGGCATTGCTATTGAAAGAGGATATAGCCTGCGAAGAAAGAATATCATTAATGCTGATTTCGTTAAAGATGTTCGTAGTCAGTGGGACTGGAAAAATATACAGAAAACCCTGCGTCTTTGTAATTCCTATGATAACTCCCTTTCTAGAATATTGAAAATGGGTTTGCTGCGGTTTGGAGGAAAGTTGGATGAAATTGAGCGTGCTATTGAAGCGGGTGGGCAGCATGAAGCTTCCTTGATGAATTCTAACTTGCGAGTGCTGGGTGCAGTAGCAAACATAACACCAATGATGGGCTTATTAGGAACTGTTATTGGAATGATCAAAGCCTTTAATGTGATTTCGTTGAGCGGGACGGGAAACCCTGGTCTTGTTGCCAGTGGTATTTCTGAAGCGCTCATAACTACGGCGGCGGGAATGTTGGTCGGTATTCCAGCCTTGGTTTTGTATCATTATTTTCGCGGCAAGATTGATCGGTATGTTTTTGAAATGGAAGAAGTTGCAATTCAGCTGGTTGAAGAACTTTCTTATGACGGGGTTATCAAAGAAAAAAAACCTGTGAAACCAAAGAAGACGGTTTTTTAGTCTGAACATAACAAAATAAAAGGAAAAATACTTTGCACTTTAA
>CAZMXD010000238.1:0-3383 GCA_964570185.1 uncultured Nitrospina sp.
TTATTGGCGTAGGTCTCGGCGGTCTCCCCGCAATAGAAAAATACCACGATATTTATAAAGAAAGAGGGGTAAAGAAAATTACGCCTTTTTTCATTCCTATGCTGATCGCGAACCTTGCATCGGGACATGTTTCCATTCTAACTGGAGCTAAAGGTCCCAATTCCTGTGTTGTAACTGCTTGCGCAACAGGGACACATTCTATTGGGGAAGCTGCAAGACTTATTCAATATGGTGATGCGGATGTAATGATTGCTGGAGGTACAGAATCTGTGATTACTCCTTTGTGTGTGGGAGGATTCAATGCTGCGAAAGCTTTGTCACATCGGAATGATGACCCAAAGTCTGCTAGTCGACCCTTTGATAAAAATAGGGATGGGTTTGTGATTGGCGAGGGCTGTGGTGTTTTGATTCTTGAGGAGCTGGAACATGCTAAAAAGCGAAGGGCCCTCATACATGGAGAAATAGTTGGGTATGCCCTAAACGGGGATGCGCATCATATTACGGCGACAGCACCAGAAGGAGAGGGCGCAGCTCGTTGCATGAACCTTGCTTTAAATAATGCGGGAATTGATAAGGAGGATGTGGACTACGTTAATGCCCATGGAACTTCTACGGCAGCCGATGCGACAGAAACCCAGGCTATAAAAAATGTTTTTAAGGGCCACGCTAAAAATTTGACAATTAGTTCCACTAAATCAATGACAGGGCATCTTTTGGGTGCCGCAGGAGGTGTTGAAGCAATATATTCCATCATGGCTATTGAAAGTGGAATTCTACCCCCAACAATAAATTATAATACACCAGATCCAGAGTGTGACCTGGATTATGTCCCTAATCAAGCCCGTGAGGCAGAAGTAAACGTATGCCTTTCCAATTCATTTGGGTTTGGTGGTACTAATGGAGTCCTTGTTTTTAAAAAATTCTCCGGATAAATGATTGTATGGATATCTCGGAACCTCGTTTAAAGGAATTAGATACTCTGCAAAGCCTTACTAGATATAAATTTCTAGATATAAAACTACTCAATAAAGCTCTCACTCATAAGTCTTATGCCAACGAAAAAAGTAAAAGGCCAAAACACAATGAACGTTTGGAGTTTTTGGGTGATTCGGTTCTGGATATTCTAGTAGGCAATTACCTGGTTGAAAAATTTAGTGATTTTTCTGAGGGTACTTTAACCAAAATTCGAGCTGCAGTAGTTAATGAATCCTGCCTTGCAAAATTAGCCCAAAAAATTCATTTGGGTAATTATCTTTTATTGGGTAAGGGAGAAAATCGTGCAGGAGGTCGTCGAAAGTCTTCAATCTTAGCAGATGCATTCGAAGCATTTGCTGGTGCAGTGTTTCGCGATGGGGGTTTGGAGGCCGCTTCCAATATTTTCCTTCCGCTATTGAAAGAAGAAATAAAAATAACAGCTGAATCCTGGTCCTTTAGGGATTCTAAAAGTGATTTGCAGGAATATACCCAAAATAAGATGGCTTGTATGCCAACTTATAAAGTTATTAGAAAAATAGGGCCGGACCATGCTAAAGAATTTGAAGTGGTAGTAATGGTTAAAAATGAAATTTGTGGCAAGGGCTTGGGTCGAACTAAAAAAGAGGCAGAACAGGCAGCCGCAAAAATCGCAATAAAAAATTATTTTTCTAGTGCGAAACAACATAACTGGGTTTCTAATAAATAAAAATTTAATTAACGTAATTTAAATTTAATTTGTATGCTTGAAGATTGGATTCTTAGGAAAAAACAAATAGAAGATTCCAAAGATAGGTTGCAAGGCGCAGATCTTTGTAATGCCAAACTTATGCAGGCCAAACTAGGCTGTGCGAAATTGGAAGATGCGGATCTAACTGCAGCCTATTTGATTAAGGCAGATCTTAGAGGAGCAAATTTATCAGGAGCCGATTTAACTCAGGCGGTTTTAAGTGAGGCAGATCTTTCAGGGGCTGATTTTAATGGGACAGAGTTAGAAGATACTTTTTTGAATGGAGCAAATTTAAAAAACGCGCTTAATTTAACTTGTGATCAAATTGAATTATCGAATTTCGATAAAGATACTATATTCCCAGATTATATTACAATAAGTTGGTTGCCAGACGGTCTTTGTAAGTGCTCAGAAAAAATTGACACAGAGTAGATTTAAAAATTATAGGCAGAAGAATAATATATTTAAATTGAATTCTAATGCCCTTTTTAACGTTTTTTATTTTTCCTAAAATAATATGGGTATGTGGTAACCTTTTTATCAATTTTTGAATTACTTACCCCGCCATTATTGAATGGCTAAAGAATTAAATTTGTGAAAAAAAGAGAGCTGTTAGTTATTCCTGTTTTTATTCCGCATGAAGGCTGTCCCTACCGTTGTTCTTTTTGCAACCAGTTAAAAATTACAGGTGTTAATATTCAAAGTGACGAAATGGCTATTAATAAAGCTATTGAATCATATTTAAATATTTTTAAAAGTAATGATTTGCCAATAAAGAGAGAGGTTGCTTTTTATGGCGGTAGTTTTACAGGTTTAGAATTGGAAAGACAAAAGCATTTGTTAAATGCTGTGCAACCTTGGATAAGATCGGGTCAAATTAATTCTATTCGGGTTTCTACACATAGTTTGTTAGTAAATCAAAATAATATATCTTTATTAAAAACCAATGGTGTTAAGACTGTAGAATTAGGCGTTCAATCAACCAATGATGCTGTTCTAAAATCTGTAGGCCGTCCTTGTGAGTTCCAGCGTGTGAAATCAGCAGTGAAAATTATTCGCGATAATGAGTTGAAGCTTGGTTTGCAATTGATGCCAGGTCTTCCATTGGACAATGAATTGATTTTTATGGAATCCGTTAATGATGTTATTAGTTTAAAGCCTGATTTTGTGAGAATTTATCCCACCCTGGTAATTAAGAACACTGAATTATTCGAAATGTATAATTTTGGTAATTATGTGCCCTGGAGTTTGGACAGAATGATTGAGCTTGTTAAAATTTCATTAATCGCATTTCAAAAAGCTGATATTCCCGCTATTCGAGTGGGTTTGCATGCGGACCCTTCTATGTTGGAGAATTTTGTTGCAGGGCCTTATCACCCTTCATTTAAATATCTTGTGGATCGTTTGATTGCCAGAGATAAAATGTTTGAATTATTAAATCTGTTGGAAGATTTACCTAAGACGGTAACTTTTAGGATTCCTTCCCGACAAGTATCATTGTACCTGGGCCATAAAAAGGATAATATCCTGGCAATCAAGAAAAAATTTGGAATTCAGCATATTATTTTTGAACAGATTGACAATCAGGAGGATTTAGAGTTAGTTGCCTGATTGTTTGTTTTATTAATTGTCATTTGAAAGGACATGTTGATGGTTACTATTGGAATGAACTACAAAATGA
>CAZMXD010000239.1:0-3350 GCA_964570185.1 uncultured Nitrospina sp.
TTCAAATTCTATTGAACTCATATTGTCCTCCACTTTTTAAAAAAATTCGTCTGCCCAATCTTTCATACGTGAAAAAATTTTATCAAATAAATTTCTCCCCTGAAGTTCCCTTACGGGGCCTATCTTTCTTCTTTTAAAGCCATACTGAATTAAGCCAGTACACGTGGCATACATTGGGTTGTTTGCGACGTCTATCAATCCGCCAAGATCAAAGGGTTTGCCAACACGTACCGGGGTTTGAAATACGTCTTCAGCGAGTTCAGCCATTCCCTGCATACTGGATGCTCCGCCTGTTAAGACGATTCCAGATGAAATTATTTCTCTGTATCCGGATTCATTTATTTTTTGGTCTAGTAGTTCAAACATCTCCCGCGTGCGAGCTTCGATTATTTCACCTAAAATTTGTCTAGATACCGCTCTAGGTTCTCTTCCACCAACGCTGGGAACTTCTATGTTTTCTCCCTCTTCTATAAGGTTTGTATAGGCACAACCAAATGAATGTTTAATTTTTTCTGCTTCAGAATTTGGGGTTCGAAGCCCTATGGCAATATCGTTTGTCATTTGGGCGCCTGCGATGGTTAAAACCGCTGTGTGTTTGATGGAACCTTGATAGAAGATGGCAAGATCAGAAGTTCCTCCTCCAATATCAATCATGGCAACGCCGAGTTCCTTTTCATCTTGAGATAAGACGGATTCACTAGAAGCCAATTGTTCCAGTACTATATTTGATACCGTAAGGTTTGCCTTGTTTACGCATTTAACGATATTCATAGCTGAGGTAACTGCGGCCGTAACGATATGAACTTTTGCTTCAAGGCGCATACCTCTCATGCCCAAAGGAGTTTTAATCCCATCTTGATTATCAACAATATATTCTTGGGGAAGAACGTGGATTACTTCGCGGTCAAGAGGAATGGCAATAGCCTTAGCAGATTCAATTACTCGCTCCATATCATTTTCGCTGATCTCTTTGCCGTGTATCTCTTTGCCTTTTAGTGCAATATTTCCATGGCTGTTGAGACTATTAATATGTCCACCTGCGATACCGACGTACACCGAATCTATTTCGCACCCCGCCATGAGTTCGGCTTCTTCAACCGCATTTTTAATGGACTCAACAGTGCTATCAATATTAACCACGACTCCTTTTCGGAGGCCTTTTGATGGATATTGACCAAGACCAATAATATCTATTTTTTCATCATCGATTATTTCTCCTATGATGCAACAGATCTTGGTTGTGCCTATATCTAAGCCGACAATATAATTACTTTTTTTGGACATACGTCCTATCCCCTTTTAGTTGGTTGATTCTTTTTCGAAATTAATGATGAAACTGATTTAAAGTCTTCTCTGATAATGACCTGATCTTTGAATGATAAATCTATCACCTTAGTTCCAAAATTTTTTTCATCTAGCGAATCAAGAATAATCATGAAGTTTTTGAATCCTTCATTGAGTTCATTGATGGACATTTGTATTTGAAGGTCCCGATTCCTTGTGACAAACAAAATTCTGGAATGTCCTTTCATTACAGCTCCATCCAAAGGATTATTTTTAAAAAATGAAAGTTTGTTAAAATAATGCATGGTTTTGAGGCTGTGCAAAGCTTTTTCATTTGACAAGGTTTTTTCTTTGTTTTTCTCCATTATGATTAGAGGTAGGTGTCTGTATTCTGGCTTTTCAGTTGATAAGATGGCACCAAAGCTATCCATTAGGTAAACCTGATCCTTCATAATTCTGGCGTAGGGAACCCTTTCTGTAACTTCAATAACTAAACTTTCAGGAAACTTCCTTTGAAGAGAGGAGGATTTAACCCATGGGTGCTTTGAAAGCTGCTGGTTTAATTCAACCAAATTTATGGCAAATAAATTTCTGCCTTTTAACGAACCCATCCATTCCAAAATTTCTGAATTGCTCAATACCTGATTGCCCTGGAAAGAAACATTTTGGATTTGAAACCGTGGGCTTGAAAGTAAAAAATTGTATCCTACGAAAAGAAGATAGCCGACTACTCCTGCAAAAAATAATTTGGAAGTAAGTTCCGCGATAATGCGTACCCAGATACTAAAATTTGGTTTGCTGGAAAGGTTCTTGCTTAAAATATTGCCACGCTTTTGTCTTTTATTTCTTTGAGAACGAAAATAGTCCCATCTAGTGACAGACCCTTTTTGCCTTGCTAAAGCAAAACTCATGATGGTTCTCCATAATCTAATTGAGCTTTTTTTAAAATTTCAACTACAAGCTGATCAAAACTCATTCCCATTTCTAGCGCGGCCATAGGCAAAAGACTTGTGGGGGTCATTCCCGGGATAGTATTCATTTCTAATACAAACGGTGTTCCATCATCATCAAGAATAATATCTACCCTGGGCAGTCCACGTCCTCGTAATACTTTAAATACTTTCTTGGATATTTCATTGCAATTGTTAATCTCGTTTTTAGTCAAATCTGCGGGGCAAAGATATTCGGTCTTTCCGGATGTGTATTTAGCTTCATAATCATAAAATCCGGATTTAGGTTTAATATGAACAATCGGCATGGGTTTTTCACTATTCATACCTATTGCTAAAAGCTTGCCTTTAATAAATTTCTCTATAATGATTTCTTTGGAATATTGAAAGGCATTTTCTAACGCAGGTTCCCATTGGTTTTCTTCCAGGACAATGCTTACACCAAAACTGGATCCCTGATTGGTTGGTTTTACGACAACTGGCAATCCCAAACTTCGCTGAATCGTCTCTTTTTCGCCTCTATAAAAAACTTCGTAATCAGCTGTTGGTATTTCATGGGATTTTAAAATCTCTTTGGTTTTTAATTTGTCATAAGCTAAAGCACTACCAACCACGCCTGATCCCGTATAAGGTATATTTAAATATTCCAATAACCCTTGAATGCAGCCATCTTCGCCATAAGTTCCATGTAAGGCATTAAAAGCCAAGTCAATATCCCGTAAGTTGTTGACTACTTTTTGATCTACATGAATAGGCGAAATATTTAGTCCCATTCTGGTCATGGCTTCGCAAACCGAGTTTCCGGATGAGATAGAAATTTCTCTCTCTGTAGATAAGCCACCCATTAAGACACCAATTTTTATTTCTTTAAGATTTTCCAAAAAAGTTTCAATTTAATGTAATAGGTCCGCTCCGACTCTTGGCCAAAAGAGTCGGAAGCAAAGGAAGGAGGGGGTACCTTTGCGCGGACCTTCAACAATAATTCCTCCGAATTTAATCTCCGACAATTACAATCTCCGTTTGTAAATCGATACCAGTTTTTTCTTTTACTTCTTTTTGAATATATTTGATCAATTCAGCTACATCTTTGGCTGTTGCTCCGCCTTTATTTACTAT
>CAZMXD010000240.1:0-3309 GCA_964570185.1 uncultured Nitrospina sp.
TTTTTGCTTTTTATGCTTGTTCGCAAGCCAAATCTCTATGGTACAAATTGTTGTTTTGGAAATGTCACAAGGAGGTTTATAGTCAGGGCCTGGAAACAAAAATTTTTTGGGTATAGCTAAAGCCTCACTATTAAACAAAAAAAACATCAATAAGGCGCAAATAAAACGTTTCATCTCTTTACTTTCTCCAAAATTTGAATTCTTTATGCAAATTATTGTAATTCATTTATTCCATAGAAGCGAGTATTCCATCGCAGGCAATAAAATAAACTGTTTAATCCGTCCAAACAGCCCCTAATCTATAGCTATTGTTTCCGCAAATTTTTTAATATCTCGTCTCTTTTATCCAACGATAGGCAGGATGTTTTTTTTTGGAAAATTATCTCTTTAAGTTTATTTAAACGAATTACATTGTCTCCAAATTTACCCTTTAAAACTGCTCTTGGAAAAACAACAATCGAAATAAAAAAAACAGGGCCAACGAATTTTTCTAATGCGTTTACGTGTTTACGATTCTCCCAAAGCGGGTTGGGAATAAACTCTTTTTTTGTACCGTACTTTAATTCCCATTCCGGGTCGCATTCCCTTCCAAAAATCTTACCGATATAATGTTTTACTGTTATCACGAAAACCCCATAGGGGGAAACAATTACGTTCCCCAATTCGTATAACCCTAGCTCTGCGGGTAAAACCACATTGGAAACCACGGTGTAATCAGGTCCCAGTTGGTTTAACACATCCAAGACGGCCGTTGGACGCACATTTGCCTGTTCACGGCTTTGGCGGATAAACACAACTATCAACGCAACAAAAACAGTGAGTGAGGCCAATATTTTTATCCAATAAACTGCAAAAATTTTTTCAACCATTGTTTATTAAAAATTAACGGGTAAAAGGATCGGGCGGTTCGAATGCTGCTGAATTATCCAAAGAAGAAGAGCCTGATTTTTCAGTCTCTATTTCAGACTTGCCAATATCCAATCTAATTTTAGAGGATACTGGGAAAAACAGAGGGGATTTCAACAAACTTTCAGGGAGATTCTTTCTAAATTGGTTAAGGTTAGTTAAGGTCAAAGGCCCTCTCTCTGGAATTTCTTCTTTAACTGATTCAGCCGCACGACGACCAAAAACGAGTATATCGAGTAATGAGTTCCCCATAAGGCGGTTTTTTCCATGAACTCCTCCAGTTACTTCGCCCGAGGCCCACAACCCTTTCAATTGGGTTTTGCAATGTGAATCAATAAAAATTCCGCCATTTTGATAATGCAAAGTGGGAAAAATTAAAAGAGGGGTTTTAACAGGATCAATTTTATAACGCTCGAAACGATGCACCAAACCAGGGAATTGATTGGCCAAAGTGCCTTTTTCATGTTTCAAATCGATCATGGGAGTGTCCAGCCAGACACCTTTTTTTCCGTTAGGGGTGGTGATCCCACGCCCTTCCCGAATTTCTTTTATAATAGCCCCTGCCAATACATCTCGATAAGCCAATTCATTTATAAAATTCAATCCTTCACTATTGACAACCTGCGCTCCAGCAGATCGGACCGCTTCCGTAACCAATTGTCCCGCCAGCGCTTCTGGGTAGCACGCACCCGAAGGATGATATTGGTAACTATCAACAAAAATCAGGCGGCATCCCTGGCGATAAGCCATCACCAAACCATCCCCAGTCGCTCCGACGTGATTGCTAGTGGGAAAACTCTGCAAACGTAATTGACCACTGCCCCCCGTGGCTAAAATCACTGCTCGAGCAGAGACATTCAATAGGCGTGCGTTCTTTCGGTCATATAAAACAGCTCCGGAAATCGTCGAATTACCGTCATCTAAAAGCTCGACTGCAACATGTTCTTCAAGAATATTCGTAGAGCTTAGCCTTACAGCATCTTTTAAAACTCGCATGATTTCCAAGCCCGTATAATCCCTACAAGCTAACAAACGTGGAACAGATGTTCCACCTCCTCCTCTTAAACGGAACGTTCCGTCTGTATTGCGATCAAATAGGCAGCCTAATTGGCTCAGCCAACTTATACTTTTCGGTCCACTTTCGCAGAGAATGCGTAACAGGCTAGTTTCGTTTTCACCATGTCCTCCTAACACTGCGTCGGCAAAATGCCTTCTCGGAGAATCGTTTTCAGCTAAAGCCGCTTGAATACCTCCCTCAGCCATTACCGTATTGGAGTCTCCCAAACGCAGCTTGGTCGCAAGATGAATGTTAAAACCAGACCCTTCTAATGCCAAAGCTGCCGAAGCTCCCGCACCCCCACCACCAAGTATCAATATATCTGTTTCTATATCTGGTACGGTTGTATGTGAATTAGGTAGAAAACTGTCCGCCTCCAACAAATCAGCAAGTTCAAGAGGGAATTCCTGGTTTCCAGCGTTTGGCCCGACAGCTACAGTACGTTTTTTTCCAGAATAATCAGGGTGGAAGTTATTCAATATTGATTCCGCTTCCCTTTCATTGGGAACTGGTGCAGTTTGATGAAGCCGTTCCTTGCGAGATAGTTCCACTCTTTCCAATGATTTTTTTGCCCATTCCATCATGCAAGAATACTCCCGGTCTCACGAAATTTTTTAGCCCTTTGCATTCTTTCCTGCTTGTCTGCCACCATCAAATACTGCCACTCCTTTTCAATCTGATCCGGATCTTCGTCGTCAATGTTTAATTTGCTCTGTCTCTTACCCAAAGAACGTCGAATCCAAAGCCCCATATTGTGTGGTTTGACCTTGTCTTCACAAACGAAGCGACACAACCCACAATGTATACAAGTTGTAAAATCTTCCGCAACCTCGGAAAAATTTCCTTGCTGCATGCGCATAACCGAATCCATTACTGGTATAGACATTGGGCAAGCAGTTGTACAACTACCACATTTCGTGCATCGGTTAACAGTGGGAAAAACCGATTGAAGGGTCAAAGCATCCAAATTAGAAGAAGGTTTTACAGCCTTATCAGCTTCAACGGGACAGGGAAAGACCTCCATACCTTCTTCTACTATCTTCATACATGCCAATTCTGTCCCACCTGGTTTGTCATCAATAAAACGAACCGTGACAGTACAAGCTCCACATACCCCGCCAGCACAACCTGTCTGAACCGATTCCGCCATACCTGCTTTCCAAAGGGCTTGAACAATTGTTTCCCCTGCCTGAGCTGAAATTGTTTTCCCTGCAATTTTGATTTCAATGTTTTTCATAACTTTAAATTTTGGATACCTACGATTATTTCTTTCTAAATTTCAACAAACCAAACTATTACGCATTCGCTAAACAAACAAATAAGTATTCATCATTTAGGTTGTCAGA
>CAZMXD010000241.1:0-3296 GCA_964570185.1 uncultured Nitrospina sp.
CTGGTTGGATAGGAATACTGACTTGAAACAATCTAGGGTCGTTGGACATACCACTAAGAGAATTTATAAACCCTTCAGAATACCTTGGTTCCTGATGTCCCAATAAATCTACTAATGGAAACCCATAAGTGAATACCCTGTCTCCTGTTTTTACAGTTGTACTGTCCCCAAGAGTAATGATGTTCTGTCTTGATGTTGGGGATTTTGAAAGTTTAAGAATTGCAATATCGTTATTGGTGTCTTTGACAGCAATCGTCGCATCAATGCGTTCACCATTGGTCAATCGAACACTGATAGATTTAGAACCATGAACAACGTGGTAACTGGTAATGACGTAATCAGAGGAACTGAAAAGAAAACCCGTTCCCGTTGCTGTATCCCCTGTTTTGATCTCAAGTGGAGATGAAGAGTTATTGAGTTGGTTTGTAGTGGTACAGGAAGAAACAAAGAATAGAAGAATACTTAATAAAACAAAAAAACGAGACAATTCACCAGAGCCAACTCGTTTGGTTTGAGTTTCTATTTTTTTATAGGTTACAATCATCAGAAGGTTTACCTGAGAACAAATTGACCCTACCATCTGGACCGGGGGGACCCCAAGCACTACAAATTTTTGCTCCCGCATCAACCAGTGTCTTGTTGATTTTCTGGTTCAATTCGGTATCTCGTTTGTCGGCAAGCCATAATGGAGTGTAATACATTTTTGCCTCTGGGTAGCATATGGGGTAGCATTTTTAGTGAGTTTAGTGCAAAGATTCTGCAACCGCGGCTGCATAATCCCCATAAATATCGCCCGCATCGGTTCCTTGTCCCCCCACTTTGCTTATACCCGCCAATTAACATACAATAGCTAATTCCAATACCTCAACAATCAACAATGGCGTGACGATGAGGCATAGTATTTTGCTCCGTACTCTTCAAGCAACTCAACCATCCCCTGTTTCAATTGAGTTTCTTTTATACCCATCGCTAATTCTAATGGACAGGGACCGCCACCAACACCATTTACATCAGCGCCATTTTTAGCTAAAAGCCTTACCATACTTAAATGGCCATTTTTAATAGACACAATTAACGGTCTCGGGTAAATATTAGGGTCAGCCCCATTTTTCAACAACCATTTGGCGACATCTATATAGTTCTTCTTGGCAGCGATTCCCAAGTAGGTCTTTTTTTCCTCTATTAACCTCAACATATCCCCCCTTTTATTTGATGGATAATTTTTAAACAAATGAGCAAATGGAAACCCTGGTATTCCCGTAGAGTTTTGTGATAAGACAAGATCTAGGTCTTGATCCTCAGCAGCAATTTTCTTTAGAAATGATACAATGTAATCCTCCTTACTTAGTAGCACCTTATACGGGCCACTTGTTTCTCCTGAACTATTAACATAACTTACGGTAAGGAAACTATTACCGCCAAATTCTTCGTCTTTGATGAAGAAATGAAACACTGACGTCTTAAGTGAAGATGATTGAGATTCGACAGCTATAGGTTTTTTTGATTCCCCATTTACTAAAACTATTTTTGGGTCTTCTGCATTTTCAATAATTTGTACAGAGATTTTCCATACTGTGTTCAAAATGGTAGTGTCGAAATACTTGTCACCTCCTGGTCTCACAGAAAGTGCTCTGGTTGTCTTTGTATGTCGCTTTACCTCTGGATAAACTGATACAGACACAGGATCTTCAGTTTTTTCCAAACTTGCTTTCAAAATTTTAATTCTTGAGTCAGCCGTGGAGACGAGTTCTGACAATCTTACTTTATCCAAAAACAATCTGGCAATAGTGCCTTTATTGTATAAATCCATAAATTTAACTAAATAATCGTATTCCTTTCTCAAATTTTTAATTGTTGATACGCCAGTTCTTAACTCTGAAAACTCTTTACTTAATTCTAGATACGCAAACCCAAAGTTTGGCTTTTTTGAAACAAATTCTTCCAGCATTTTGGTTCGTTTTGGAGAATCAAACAAAATTATCCTAGCGAATTCCATTATTGGGCGTTGGTCATTTTCGTACATTATGGAATAAATTTCCCTTGCCCCTGCTCTTCCTTCCTGGATTTTTAGATATTTTTGGTATCTCAAATGGGGGTCAATATAATCTAGGTGAAATGTGAAGAACTTCACGTAGGAGCGCCTCGCATTTCCCGAGTCGCCTTTCTGTTCGTACATCCTAGCGTTGGCATAAAATTCTTCCGGTTTTGTAGGGTTTTTTACTATTCCTCCCCCTTTTAGTAATTCATTGAAAACGGCATCGATAGAACCAGCAATTTTTTTGGTCGCTTCGGCAGTTTCTTGTGTGTTTTTCTCAACCAGTTTTACAGTTTTTTCCGTGCGTACCGACGATTCTTCAATTCGTTTCGCACTCTCCTTTATTTCAGAAATGTCTTCCTGAATTATTCCCAATGAAGATTGTAATTTACTTATACCCGGAACAACACTTGCGATGACCCCCGATTCTTTATTATTTTCATCTTGAAATGTGTATAACAAGCCTGAAGAAACCATCATAAACCCTGAAAACATTAAAGCAGGCATACCTTTTGTACGTAGGGAGGATTTCAAGAAAACTGCTATACCACCTGTGACCGTAGTAAATGCCGTTGCAAAAAAGATGTAACTGGAAAAAGGTGCAATTGGTTGAAGAACATCTCCAATAAAACCAAATAAAGCACCTAAAATTCCAAATAGTCGTAATGTTTTTTTTATTTTTGAATTATATTGTGGCATAGCTTACCTTAGCTTGCTGACTGATAGCAATTTGGTTGTTTAATAATTCATTTCCCCAAAACAAAAAAACGAGACAACTCACTAGAGTCAACTCGTTTGGTCTTAATGTTTAGTTGTGTAGAAGTTATCTGCATACTGAACACCAACTGTTAAAACACTTAGAACTGTATCTTCAAACTAACTGCTTCTTTATATGCCTATCTTATGGAATAGTTTTATATCATAGGATTATGAGAATGAAAATCATTTTAAATAAGCGACATTTTAAGGGAGGGGTGGGATTATACTGAATTATAAGGGTTTATTTAAATATCTTTTTGTTTGAGGGCGGTAAACCATAAGCAGTCATCCCTTCTCATGCTTAGCCCTTCGTTCCTCTATCTCACGCAAGCATTCAACCAGACTGGTTCCAGCATTCACATCAGCATGGGTTTCCCTTGGCATTAAAACCTTGCCAGCATTTTATAAAACTCAGTCTGATTGCATCTTGCCCATTCAACCAGGTTATCCACTCCACCTATCTCCTCAAAGGCTTCAATGAATGCTGATTTCAAAGTGGTGA
>CAZMXD010000242.1:0-3295 GCA_964570185.1 uncultured Nitrospina sp.
AATCCGTTATCTAAAATGATTGATAAGCCAAAATTTTTAGACAGCCATTCAAAAGTTTTGGAAGTATAAAAAGCAATATGAGTGGGGTCGCGCTGGTAATACCATGCTGAAAATGATTTTTTGCTAGGTTTGTTTTGTTCTAACGGGTAAAACCGGGTCATCACAGCGAGAAAACCCGATGGTGAGACACTATTCACAGCTTTTTTAATGTCGTCAAGGGGGTTTCTGAAATGCTCAAAGGTTTCTGTTGATATAACCAAGTCGAAAGTTTTATTGGTTGGAAAATTTGGAAAAAAATTGGGGTCATAAATTTCAGTTTCAATTTTTTCTTTTTCCAATAAGGTTTTTAAAACCGGTTCATATCCACATCCAAAATCTAAAGCGGTTTTTATTTTTGGGCAGTGATCTTTAATAAGGGAAATTTTATTCATGAACATAGTCACATAACCTTTGTTGACAAGACTATTTTCATGTTCGCGATATCGCTCAACTTCAGATTTTTGAGTAAGATGAAACTTTTGGGGAACAAAAATCAATCCGCAATGGTCGCATAATTGGTATTGTCTGTTTTCTCCCGTCAAAAATAGTTTTGCTACCTTATTGCAGAGCGGACAATTCATATTTTTAAAATAAATGATTTGCAGATAAGCCTTTTCTTGTTTTTTCTTGATTCTCTAGGCCTGCTCTATATAATCACACAATCTGGTTTTCTCTAAGCTTATAAAAATATCGAATCAAAAATTTGTTCTTTTAAGGAATAAAATAATGGTCACATTTGTAAATGGCAATGGATTGCGTTCGGGTTACGTTATCAAGGTAAAGGGAGATTTATATAGAGTGATGTCAGCAGAGCATCGCACACCCGGAAAAGGCAGAGCGTTCATGCAGGCTAAGTTACGCAAGCTGAAGGATGGTACACAGACTGAAATCAAATTCCGGGCGGACGAAGGTGTCGAACGCGCCGAAATGGAGCAGGTGGATATGGAATTTCTTTACGAAGATCCTTCGGGCTATTGTTTTATGAACTGCGAAACTTATGAGCAGATTTTTTTGGATGAAAAAATAATCGGGGATGGGAAAAAGTTTATGTTACCCAACACCCGTATCATTGTGGAATTTTGTGACAATGTGGCAATCGGGGTGTCATTTCCTGAAATGGTTGAGTTAAAGGTAACAGATACAGAGCCCGGACTGAAGGGAGCCACTGCGTCCGGCTCGGGAAAACCGGCAACTCTGGAAACAGGCTTGGTTGTCACGGTGCCTCAGTTTATTAAAATTGGCGAATTAGTAAAAGTTTCGACGACTTCCGGGGAATATCTGGAACGGGTTAAGACTTGAAATTAGAGGCTTTTTGATCCATAGAGCTTTTTTTGATTAGATTGTCTTCCTACCTTATTATTATTTGACTTAATCTTAGTATTTAATTAAAGTGAATTGTTGAATTATTTAAATCAACTTTAAAAATACATGCTTGCGCCCTCCTTAGAATCCAACCTTCTCGCAAAGAAATATCGAGTATGAATCTTGACCAACCCTTAAGTGTTGTAGAACTGGTAATACAATCAAGTATTATGGCTAAAGGTGTCTTGTTAACCCTTTTTATTTTCTCTGTTACCTCGTGGGCCATTATGCTGAATAAATTTTTTGTTTATCGAGCCGCAAAAGAAGAGGACAGCAGGTTTCTTGAAGTATTTACAAAAACCGAAAACCTGACACAGATATATAACTTCGCCAAAAATTTACGGTTAAGTCCTTTAGCTCGATTGTTTTTAACCGGTTATCGAGAGTTATATTTATTCCAGGAAATGGCGAAGGAAGACAGAAAAAAAAGTAGGAAGAAGCCTTTATCTGCCGGAGAAAAACTAACGGAGCGAGATATAAAAGGAATCAGTCTTGCTTTAAATAAATCTATCAATAGAGAGGTGGAGCGATTTTCCAAGCGCTTGGAATTTTTGGCCACAACTGGTAGTACGACGCCTTTTATCGGTTTGTTTGGCACTGTATGGGGCATAATGCATTCTTTCCGATCTATTGGTGTTCAGGGTACTGCGAGCATTGGTGGCGTGGCACCGGGAATAGCAGAGGCCCTTATTGCTACGGCTGCGGGGCTTGTTGCAGCTATTCCCGCAGTTATCTTTTTCAATTATCTAAATAATAAAGTTTTTGTTCTTACTTCCAGCATGGATGATTTTTGCCAGGATTTTATCTATTTAGCCGAAAAAAACTTTATGCCTTCAAAGGAAAAAGAAAACTCTCTTGAGCTTTCGGAATGATGAGGGGATTATTAAAGCGAGTTCATTGCTGAAAAAAAGTAATGTTAAAACGACGACGACCTTTTCTAGCTGATATCAATGTCACTCCTTTTGTGGATGTCATGCTGGTGTTATTGGTAATTTTTATGATTACGGCTCCCTTGATGCAACAGGGTATGGATGTCCAGTTGCCTAAGGAATCAATCGCCCCTATCCCAATTAAAGATATTCCCACTATAACCATCAAAAGTAATAAGAAAATTTTTTGGAAACAGGAAGAACTTGCAACCCTAATGGCTTTGACGCTGAAGGCCAAGCAGTATATTGGGAAGAATAAAAATTCCAGTATTTATTTGCGCGCAGATAAAATGCTCGATTATGGATTTGTTATGCATGTCATGGCAACGGTTAAAGAGGCGGGCGTTGAGAATATTGGGATGGTGACCGAACCAAGCTCATGAGAGTCCAGTTTTCTCAATCCATAGATTTTAACCAAATGCTCGTTTTTTCTGTGTTTTTGCATTTGGTTCTCCTTACTTTTTCTTTATTTCTTCCAAAGCCTTCACTCGAAGCAAAACCCGTGGTTCCGGCTTTTATGGTCAATGTGGTTGAAATTCCCTCCGGAGTAAAATCGCCAATTAAGAGAAAACCTGCAAAAAATAAACTACCTATAACGAAAAATGAGACATCCATAAAGAAAATCAGAAAGAATATGGTTTTAAAAAAACAATCAATACCGAAAAAAAACAAGATAATCACCGCGCTCAAAGATCTGGATAAAAAAGCGACAGCACTAGCTCCATTACCTGCAAAAAAAATGCTTGAAGAACTAGATCAGTTGGCAAAGCTAGAACATCCTAAGAAACTTGTTGCTAAGCCAAAAAAGAAAAGGACTGATTTGAAACAAACGTTTCGCGAGCTGAATAAGTTGAAGGATAAGAAGATAGAAATAGCCAAGAAAACAGTTCGTAAACCTGTAATCAAAAATCTGCTGGAAGATTTCGATGATCTTAAAATGGAAGAGGTGGTTGATCAAAAAGAGG